>JAHDGN010000390.1:1149-3303 GCA_020627645.1 Akkermansiaceae bacterium | reverse complement strand
CCGTCCTCCGTCCTCCGTCAAATTCCTCAAACAATCGGATCCGGACATTGCGCCCTCCTCTGACACTTCAAACAAAAATCACCCAAATACAACCCATCCACCCACTCCATTAATTTCCTAAGCTGAACCTGGTCATCCGTCACAAAACCGGCCTCAAAATTCCTCCTCAACGGACTTTTGGCCCCTAACCCCGCTCCCGTCAAATTCGCCGACCCCACAAAAGCCTTCCTTCCATCAACAATCACCGCCTTCGTATGAACCCGAGGACATAAAATCCGCTCGAACAAATCACTCTCCAACAACTCTGGATAACGATCAAAGTCTTCCCGAAATCTCGGACCGGGCTCCTTGGCATGGAATAACCTCACCCCAATCCCCTCACTCACCAAATCCGATAAAATCTCCAAAAAAGGAACAAATCTCCGTCCTTTCGACACATGCAAATCCTTCACATCCGCCGTCACAATCCACAAAAACTTCCGCACCTCCCCCACCATCTCCTTCATCACCTTCTCGTGAATCTCCTCGTTCAACACCAACTCAGTCACCCACACATCGCACCCAGATTCCCTCACAATTTCAAGAAACCAAATACATATCTTTTTTAGTTGCCTGCAAAAATAACCCTGTTACCTCCCCCCGCATGAATGCATCCCTAAGGAGCGCGACCCTGACTCTCGTTTTTGGAACCTTTTCCCTCTCCGCAGCTAGCCTCGACGATCTCACCATCGACACTTCAGGCGCCTCGGCCATTATCAAGGACTGCGACCCAAACGCTTCCGGCACCTTGATCATCCCCAACACCATTGAAAACAAACCGGTGACCACGATCGGTGCAGGCGCTTTCCAAAGCTGTCCCAACCTCACCTCCATCCAACTCCCCACCACCCTCACCACCATTAATACTTTTGCCTTTGCCCAATCGGGGATTCAGGAAATCACCATTCCCGGCACCGTAACCTCGTTTGGGAACTTCATCTTGGCTCAATGCGCCTCACTCACCACTGTGACTTTCGAAGAAGGCATCACCACCATTCCCGATGCTTGCTGCGGATTCGCCACAAGCCTGACCACCGTCAATTTTCCAACTGGCCTCTCGACCATTGGCGCCTCTGCCTTCGCTGACTGCGCTAATTTGGAAAATGCTGAGATTCCTGACTCCGTTTTAACGATCGAATCCTTCGCTTTCTCAGGTTGCGCTAAACTAGTCCTCAACAACCTTCCCCCCAACCTTCAGAAAGCTGGCTCGGCCGCATTCCGAGGCTGCAACGCCATCACGTCCGTTGACGTCCCCGCCTCTGTGTCTGATCTAGGCCCCATCCTCTCAGTAACTGGAATCAGAGAGGTCAGCGCATTTAGCTGCTGCGAAAACCTCACCGAAATCAATGTCGACCCGACTAATCAGACCTACTCGTCTATCGACGGCGTCCTCTACAACAAACAACAAAATGTCCTGATTCAATTCCCCGCGAAAAACCCCGCCAACTCCTTCACCGCACCAACAACCGTCATCGCAGTCGGAAACGAGGCCTTTTGCGAAATTTCCAACCTCGCCACTCTCACCTTTCCTGAGGGACTCACCCTCATCCCGGTGGGCTGCTTTAAGGACGCCACCAGCCTCGAAACTCTATCCCTGCCATCAACCATCGAAACCCTAGCCCCAAGCTCGTTTCTCAATTGCCCCAACCTGGTCTCCATCACCTTTGCCGGTTCTGCGCCGGAAGTCTTCACTCAACAAGGAGATGACACTGCGACCTTCAACAACGTGCCTCAAACCGCTCAAGCCATCGTCACTCCTGCAAACGCCGCCTCATACGGTGGTTACAACGCCCTCTTTGGTGACCGCCTCATTGTCACCTCACCAAGCTCCGGCTTCTCCAACTGGATGGCTACTTTTTCAGTAGGCAGTCAAACCGAAGCAACCGACGACCCAGATAACGATGGCAAATCAAACATCATCGAATACTTCCTGGGAACCGACCCAAGCCTTCCCACCCAAGGAATCATTCCCACCACTCAGAACAACTCAACCTACTCTTTCTCCCACTCTCAAGCCCTCAACACCGAAGGCTTGGCAATCACTTACAAATGATGATTGAGCCTATTTGATGTCAACACTAGTCCTAAAACTGCTGAGCCGGATGAAACACAACA
>JAHDGN010000390.1:0-1139 GCA_020627645.1 Akkermansiaceae bacterium | reverse complement strand
TTGGAGGCAATACCGTCACCATCACTCCAGTAACAAACGGGGGAACCACCACCATCGAGACATCCGTCAGCGGACCAACGACCACCAAAATCTTCCTCATCGTCGAGGTCGCGGCCGAATAAGAGAAGCTGATCTACCTCATACCCAATCACAAAAAAACAAACATCTCGTGCTGGTGGACCCTGTTGTTCACCAGCACTTTTTTTGAAGAGTGTCACGACTCCCTCCACCAGTCCCCATCGCGCTCCCAGGCCTTCCCCTTCAAATCCTCACCCCGACACTTCTCCGCCTTATTTTGACTCCCATCCCTCCCCTCATCCATCAACTCCGCAATCTCATCTCTCCTCCCCGCGTTTCTCATCATTGAATTCAAAATCGCGAACAACGCCACCCCAGCCAGCACCAAAATCACCAACAGACTGATCGCCAAAACATCCCCAGCCGACATTCACCGTTCATACCACACCCCACACAATTCCCCACTTTAAAGTTCCAACCCTACCAAACTCTCAACCACCCGATCAGCCCCACACTTCTCCAAATCCTCCACCGCGAACCCTCCAGTCGCCACTGCCACCACCCCAGCCCCACAAGCCTGCGCACAAGCCACATCCTTCGGCGTATCACCAATGATCAACGTCTCAGATGGTGTCACCTCCCGACCCAACAACTCCGAAGCACGCGCCATCGCAATTGGCCCCAACTCATTTCGGTCCCAATGATCATCACCATACGCCCCCAATTTGAAAAAACGTCCCATCCCATATCTCTCCACCTTCGCGAAAGCCCCCCGCTCCAAATTCCCGGTCAACAATCCCAACAAATGCCCCTCGCCTTCCAACTTCTCCAACACCGCCATCCCCCCCTCAAGCGCTCGCCCCCCAAACGACTCATCCGCCAAATTCGCCTCTAAACGAGGCACATAAACCTCATAAAATCTCTCAACCACCTCCTCCTCATGCGGCCGACCGTAATACTCAAACAAATGTCTCATCACCCCACCATCCGTCGCACCCGCCAAATCCAATTCCGGCGCCTCCGCACCAAAAACCTCCAACGCCGCTTCCTGCAGCGAGACTAACCCTGCCCCCCCAGTCCCCCATCGATATCGCACCAACATCATCTAAACGATCGCCCCC
>JAHDGN010000389.1 GCA_020627645.1 Akkermansiaceae bacterium | reverse complement strand
ATATCGCAAAGCTCTTGCCTGGTTCAGGCTCATCCAAACAACCAATCCCAACTTTGAACGCAAGGACTCGGTCAACTTTCGAATCAAAGCCACTGATACTTCCATCAAACGCACCCACCCCCTCGCACTCGAACAGGAAAAACAAAAAGCCAAATCAGGCAAATCACCCTCCCCGTTACTCGAATCACCGACCCAATCTGAAAATTCGACCTCCAGGCTCATTGTCCCCACAAATCTCCCCGACACCGCGATCGCCGACTCCAAAATCAAACCACTTCAAGATGAGCTCCAACGAAATCAACGAATGCTCGCACGGCGCCCCAACCAAAACGACGCCACCAGCTCCCGAATCAAAAACCGAATCCAAGAGATTCGTGCAAAACTCGTCGATCTCGCATCCGCCCCGGTCCGTGACCACGTTCGAGAACTAAATCAACAAATCAACAAACTCCGACGCGAACGCGACGCCATGTCATTCGCAAAAAACCGAGCCGAAAGAGAACGCGACGCATTCAAATCTCAACTCGATAAGACGCGTTCCGAACTCGCACAAGCGCGCAAAGAAGAAAAACGACTCACCGCCTTGATCGAACGCCAAACCCAACTCAACGGAATGGTGGCCAAAGGCCAGCAAGAGCAAATCAAAGAACTGAAAAAAATCATCACCACCAAAAACCAACTGATCGCTGATGCCGAAAAACGCGAAGAAGACCTCCACCGACAACTCGTCCAATCAAACGAAATGGTCACTCAACTTCGAACCGAAAGAGCCCAGCTTGTCGCAGAGAGAGATCAGTTCAAAACCATCCTGGACCTAAATGAAGCTCAACGAATTCAAGATCTCATCACCCAAAATGTCTCCCTCCAAAAAGAACTCACCGAAGCTCGCAACCACCTCCAAACCCTACAAAACGATGTCGACGCCTCCCAAGAATCAATCGTCCAGGCCAAAAACGCCCTTGTCGTCGCCAAGGTGAAGATCAAACACCTCAATGAAAAAGGAGCAAGAGACTCAGAAAAGGTCAAAAGCCTCAAGACCCAGCTAGAACAAGCTCGCTCCGATCTCCTCGCTCAAATCAGCAACGACAGTAACAATAAGGCAGCCTCAAAGATTTTTCGGAAAGAAAGCCAAATGCTTCGCTCCGTCATCAAAAAACTAGAAGCAAAAATTGAGGCCCAAACCGGAGCTTCAAAACTTCTCATTGAGCAAGTCGGGCGCATGGCCGAAAAAAATCAAGATCTGCAAGAGGCAATCAACCTCGTTCGCCAGGACAAAAAAATTTCCCTGACCACCGAAGAACAAGAAATCCTCACCCAACCGATCAACACAACGCCAAGCCTCACCAATGCTTTCCGCCCTACCAACGATCAATACATCGAAGGAATCTCTCGCCTCAATGAACTCACCAACGACCTGAACAAAGTCGCCAAACGACTCTTCAAAAAAGGTGACTTCCAAGCAGCCAGAGGAAATTTCCAACTCATCATCGATGAAGACCCAGGAGCATGGGAAGCAATGGTCAACCTAGGCATCGTCCACCTACGCCTCCAAGAACCTCAATCAGCCACGAAGCTCTTCAAACAAGCCAAACTCCTCGTCGGCGACCGCAAAAACCCATTCCTTCACTTCAAACTAGGTGAATCCCTCTACCTCGAAGGAAAACACACGGAAGCTCGAGCCCAACTCCTCGAATCACTCGAACTCGAACCTAACAATGCGAATGCCCACCTCTTCCTCGGCAACATTTCAGGAAAAACGAAGGACTTCACCAGCGCTAAATTCCACTATAAAGAAGCCTCCATCATCGACCCCAATCTTCCTGATCCCTACGTCAACCTCTCCATCGCATACCTCAAACTCCAGCAGCCCGACAATGCCCGGAAACACTATCAAGAGTATCTCCGGAAAGGCGGAGCCGCTTTGATTCCACTCGAAAAAGAATTGAATCTCTAGCCCGAATATTTCACGAGATTGAAGTCTGACGCAGGCGTCTCTACAGACAAAAAACAAGGCGTCGGGAAAGATACAAATCAAAATAAGATAGGGACTATTCCACCGCATTCCTCAAAAATAAACCTGACAACCCAAACCAAATCGTCAACAAAACCACTCCAGTGGCACATCAATATCTCGACGAGAACTTCCTCCTCTCCAACAAAACTTCCCAAGAACTCTTTCACAACATCGCGAAAGACCTCCCCATTATTGACTACCATACCCACCTCCCTCCCGACGAAGTTGCCAACGACCAAAAGTGGGAAAACATCACCGAACTTTGGCTCGGCCATGACCACTACAAATGGCGCGCCATGAGGGCGGCGGGAATTCCCGAGTCACACATCACCGGCAACGCTTCCCCAAAGGAAAAATTCCTAGCCTACGCTCAAACCATTCCCCTCACCCTTCGAAACCCACTTTACGACTGGACCCATCTCGAACTCCGCCGCTGCTTCAACATCAACACTCTCCTCTCACCCGATACCGCAGAACAAATCTGGTGCGAATGTAATGAGCGCCTCCAAGACCCCCAATTCTCGGCACGAGGGCTCCTTCGCCAGTTTCGGGTCGACGCTGTCGGCACCACCGATGATCCCGCCGACCTCCTAGAAGACCATATCACCAACAACAACGACCCAGACACCCCAACACAGATCTACCCCACCTATCGCCCCGATAAAGCCTTCTTCGTTGATCGCCCCCACCTCCTCAACCCTTGGCTCGAACAACTAGGAGGCAATATCAAAACCTTCTCAGACCTCCTTGACATCCTCAAAGCCAAACAACAATTCTTCCACCATACCGGCTGCCGACTGACCGATCATGGTATGCGCTATGCCCTCGCCAACCCCTGCTCACCCGAAACGGCTGACCATATCCTCAAAAATGCCCTCAACAACCAAGCCGCTACTCCCGACGAAACAGACTCCTTTGGTGCGCTCATCATGCACCACGTCGGTCAGTGGGCAGCCGAGTCCAACTGGACCATGCAACTCCATCTAGGCCCAAAACGAAATACCAACACTCGACTCTACCAACAACTTGGACCCGATGCCGGCTTCGACACCATCGGAGATTGGCCCCAAGGTGAACCTCTCATCAACTTCCTCGACTCCCTCGATCAAATCCAAAAGCTCCCCAAAACCATCATCTACAACCTCAACCCCCGCGACAACGCCGTCCTCACAGCTGCCTGCGGTTCCTTCCAAGAAGCCCCACATCGCTCCAAAATCCAATTTGGCTCCGGATGGTGGTTCAATGACACCCTCAAAGGGATGGAAGAACAAATCAATACCCTCTCCGCGATCGG
>JAHDGN010000388.1 GCA_020627645.1 Akkermansiaceae bacterium | reverse complement strand
TGCGGCGTTCCTCATTCTGCTCTCGCTCGGAAAGATCACCCTCGAAACCCTCCACACCAATCTCGACCTCTACTTTGAGGGAGGAGAAGCCATCAGCATCCAACAACCACCCCTGCAACTCAACAGCCAACTCTTCGAACTCCACGCCTCCCCACGCTGGCGGGGCACCTACAACCTCATCGCCAGATTACATGAAGGAGGTCCCATTCTCGATGTCATGCCAGTCAATCTCATTGGCGTCTTTGATGCCCTCCAGAACGACCTCAACGACACCTTCTTCAGCCGAGACTTTGCCGGGTTCAATCTCATGAACTCTCCCATTGTCGCCACCGATCTTCCTGACGGTGCCACGGTCGTCGTGACCATCTTCCGTGATGGCATCACCTTCCTCGATGGCACCAAGGTCAAGACCCTCTCCGCAAGCGACTTCACGAACGACATCGCCAACCTTCAGTTCCTGGTCCCAGTCGGCATGCCCGGAGGGTACTGCCACTACCTCGACATCTATGACCGCAACGGAAATTTCATCTCACGTCGATAAACTTGCTCTAGAAATTTACGAAACCCACGTCCCATGAAAAAGATCTCCATGCTCGCCATCATCCCGATCACCATCGCGGGTTGGTTCGCCTGGAGCCATCTCAACAAGGAGGACAATAATCCTCCCGCCAACCCTCCAACTCCCACTCACTCGTCAGTTCAACGCAATCGACCCACCACCCGTTGGGCCAAGATCGTTGACCCCTCAATTCGCTGGCAAGTGCGCGTCGACCAACTCCGACGCTTTTCCACCCAATCATTGAGCACATCAGAAATCGATGAACTCTTTGCCCTCCTCAACCATCGCCCGCAACCTCAGCACGCCGAAGATTGGTGGGTCGTGGTCAACGAGGTCATGGAGCAACTTCGTCTTCGCCCTCTCGGTCGAGAGCGACTCACCCAGGCTTACCTCGAGATCGTGCAGAATCCTGAAGCCCACCCGGTCTTGAGAGACTATGCCGTCCAGCACCTTTCGATGTGGATCACCCCACGTGGAACCGAACTCGGAAACCCGCACGAGGAAGACCTCGATCGCATTCAAGAAGCAGCTCTCGCTCTTGCCGAGACCGTGACAGACCCTTCTTTGTCTCACACCACCATTCCAGGCACCACCCTCATGGCCATCCATGACATGAAATCTGGAGGCCTGTCATCCACAACTATTGAAACCATCACCGAACGCCTCCACCCGTGGCTCAAGTCCATCATCGATGGCTCTCAACCAGCCGCCCCAACCACCCGAGGCACCACCATTAATGTGGTTGGACTTCTGCGCATCCAAGCATTCGCCCCGACCATTCGAACCCTGGCTACCTCCAAAACCACCTCAGACACCATTCGCCTCAATGCCATTTCTGCGCTCGGCCACCTCGGAGACGACTCAGACCGCACCTTCCTTGAAGAACTCACCACCAGTGGGTCCAAGTTTCAATACGCCGCCCAAACCGCTCTCCGAACCCTCGACCATCCCACTCCTAACTAATTGATTTCATCCAAGCACAAACCATCCAACCAACTTTTAAACCAGCCGATTCTATGACTTCTCGACCCCTCCTCAAATCGTTCCTGATTCATCTCATCTTTATCTCCTATCTCTTCGGAGCCAACCCTCCGGTGCTAGAAGGATATTGCTCCACCCAGAGCTGCCAAAAGTGTGACGCCTCCACCGGTTACCAATTAGTCACCACCACCGTCTGCACCGTCCCAGGATCCCTCCAATTTTCCATGCAGGTCGGCTCCGCTCGCCATACCCGCCAAGAATCATTCACCAACTTTTCTCGCATGGGTGCACTCGAAGGCTCAATCCGCAATGCCTCCCCTCGATCATTCGACGACATCTTTGCCGAACAGTACGGCAACCCCTTCAACCGCACGGGAGTCCACTTCGAACTCTCCACCACAGAACTCAATACCAACACCCTCGATCCTTCTTCTCTCCGAGTCCATAGCTCCGGGAAATTTAAGAAAGTCGATAAAGAAGGGTACACCAAGCAACTCCTCACCGATAACGCCTTTGCTGACGTCGAAAAGCTTGCCAATGGACGCGGGTTTTCCATCTCGGTTTGGAACCGGCAAGCCATGCCCGCTTCTCCTGCACCAACGCAAGGCGGCCAATACACGCGCCCATCCTCAGCACCTGCCAACAAGCTCATCGTCCGCAGCCTCAACAATCCACCCGCATCCGCTGGCCCCATCAACGATCTCCTCATCACCAAGGAAGAACGCTTCGGATCGCGCGGCAGCCACATCATCACCGAACACTACCAACAAACCCCAAACAGCCTCATCGTGGACACCTACGAAGGAGCCAACATCGGAACCCGCCCCATCCATCGCCAAGTCATCCTCTTCACCAACCGAGGAGCCCGCAAGTGGGACTACACGCTCGAGCGCAAGATCTACGAAGCTCCGGTCGACCAGAACGGAAACGTCGGCCTCATCGACCCCAACCAACACCTCATCACTCACACTCGCGAAGTCTATCAAGATTTTTCAACCAATGCCGAAGGAGGACAATACGCCGCTCGCCGCATGACCGAAAACACCATCATTGGCGAAGACGGAAAGCGGTATGCCTCTCTCTACACCTACTACAATAACCCGGAGAACGAATACACCCACGGACGTCTCAAATCGACCCTCGAGCCCGATGGATCCTGGGAGTTCTACCAATACACCGATAACCAAAACGCGGCCTCATCCACACACGTGAAGTATTCTTCTTGGAAAAACGTGCGCTTCGCCACCGATGCCCAAGGCAATCTCACTGAAGCCGTCGCCAATGCCTCCCTCAAAGAGGAACTCATCATCGCCAAAGACCAATTCATCCGCACCACCTCCATTGCCGGACAAGTCATTGCTCAGTCCACCACCACCAAGACGACCGACCCACAGAGTAAAATTGTCACCCTCACCACCGAGCAACTCGCCGGAGGGCAGCTCGCCAAAACCATCACGGCCTACCACCCAGAAAGCATCAACACCCCAGTCCATCTCGCCGGACGCCCAATCTTCACCGAACATGCCGACGGAACTGCCACTCGCTATTCCTACCTCCAGAATGGAACCAATCTACAGATCACGACCGAAACCGGAGCCGGAAACCGCAACCAAATCGTGGATGGCAACCGCACCGCGACCACCTACAACCAAACCAACCAAATCACCGCCGTTGTCACTACCGACATCGAATCCAACCAAGTGATCGATTCCCGAACCGCTGACCTCAGCTTCAACATCAACAGCCTCGCCGCACTCTTCCCAAGTGGAGCCGTCCGC
>JAHDGN010000387.1 GCA_020627645.1 Akkermansiaceae bacterium | reverse complement strand
ACCTGTAGCTGTCAGACCCCAATTCCTCCCACAGATTCTGCGGAGGAGGCCTAAAGTTTTCGTTCACACTCGTGCCGAGGGTTTTTACCAAAAGTCTTACCAGGTTGGGAAGATTTCTCTCGGGCAGGTTTATAGTGGTCCGGGCCAATTGCATTTTGAGCGTTTTGGGCCAGGTAATGAGTATGTGACTCTTAGTTTTGACCTTGATGATGGAAACTCAAAACCAACTGCGGATGAGCAGTTGTTAGAGGCTACCTCGGGTCTTTCTATTTCTGTGACTTTGACAGGGAGTGATGATGATAATGATCCTCTGAATTTTTCAATTGTGACTCCTCCTCAAAATGGGACTTTAACTGGTGTAGCGCCCAATCTGGTTTACAGGTCAGATGAAAATTTTGTGGGTTCAGACCAACTCACTTTTCGTGTGAATGATGGAAGGATTAGTTCCTTTGCGACGATCGATTTCACGGTTTCTCCTCCTAATTCGGCACCTGTTTCTAACGATCAATCTGTTCGTGTATTCTTCAATACGGCGGAGCCGATTTCCTTGATTGCCACTGACGTTGATCAAGATGCTCTGATTTATCGTATTCTTGATGAGCCAGCTCATGGAGCTTTGAGTGGGACACTTCCTCATCTGACTTATGTGCCAGATGCTGGTTTCTCGGGAAGCGACCATTTTACGTTTCAAACGACTGATGGTGAGGCCCAATCCAATATTGCGACTGTTTCGGTCACAGTGACAGATCAGATGAATACTCCTCCTGTCGTCTTCGCTGGTTCTGACAAAGCAATCGCCTTGAGTTTTAGTTCTCCGATTCCGGGGCTCTTTTATGGAGAGGTTAGTGGTGACATTAACATAGTCGCTGCTAATCCAGAGAGTCGGGTCTTGGTTGATGTTTCCAGCGAAACGGAAAATTTGATCTTAGAAAATACGACTGAGGTATACACTGGATATATTTTTGATGAAGATGGGGTGATCAGCTTTCAGGAGCATATTGATGATAAGAGCCGGATTTGGATTGATGGTGATCTTGTCCTGAGTGATGACAACTGGAGGGCGCCTGCGCTGACAGGTAGTTTGGTTCTTACGCCTGGTTGGAATGCGATCGAGATTCGGATTTCGAATGGTTCTGGGGGAAGTGGCCCTCATTCAAATGCGATTCTAGGGATTGGCTTTGATCCGGATGGTGGAAAAAACTGGCAACCTCTGGTAGATCCTGGAACTGGGAGTCTTCTTCGTGCATCCCAAAGTCGTCCGCAGGGAATGGCCGACCTATCGAGTGTCGTTATTGATCCTGAACATACTCCGAGTTATCAATGGACTGATACTCGACGGGGAACAGGGGTCGGATCGGTGAACTTTTCGAATACCGAGATTCTGAATCCGAGGGTGACCTTTTCGGCGCCTGGGACTTATATTTTGCGTTTGACTGCTGATGATGGGTATTCGACCTCATTTGACGAGGTTACCATTACGGTCGAGGCACCTGTTTTCGGCATCTATGCGAATTGGTCCAATGGCGCTTTTGAAAATGCTTTCGAAGAGAGTGAGATGATGGAAAATCAAGATGGAGATTCATTTAATAACCTTCAAGAGTTTGCCTTTGGGATGGATCCTACATCACCGGTCACCAAAGTTCTGGGATTTGAAATCGGTGGTGAGATCATTTCGCCTGGAGGGCCAAGAATGATAAATGTTGGAGAGGGGGATGATCCATCTGATTACCGTGTTGTTTTTGCGAGGAGGAAGGATCATGAGAACTCGGGGTTATCCTACAGAGTGCAATTTACTGCTGAGCTTGATCAGTGGACGACGAGTGATAGACATCCCGAAATTATTACCGATCTTCAGAGTGCGGGGGAATGGGAGGTTGTGGCTATTCCGTTTCCTGCAGTGGTGCCTGCGTTTGGCGGGAGCATCGATCTGCCTCCGCTCTTTTTTCGAGTGGAGGTTGGGGTTGAGTAGTTGATTGTGGGAGAAAATTTTTGAGATGACTGCTATTCAATGGCAGGTGGAGGTGTTGTTTTTTCGTAAAGGGCTCAGTTGAAGGTCTGGTTGTGGATTTTCTTGGGTTGAGGTTTACGAATGTGCGGAATTCGGGAATGGTTTTCGTGATGAATTTAGAGGATTTGGTTTATACGACTGAGGAGGAGGTGATGTTTTTTGATACAGATTGTGGTGGGGTCGTGCATAACATTGCATACTTGCGAATGATTGAGACCTGTCGGACGAAGTTGGCGGCAAAGATGGGGATGGATTTGGCGACGATGGCGAAGACGGAGTTGTTTCCGGTGGTGGTGAGGACGGAGATTGATTACCGAGTGCCGACAAGGTTGGGTGATCAGGTGGAGGTGCGGGGCAAGGTGACTGAGGTTGGTAAAGTCAGGTTTTGGTGTGATTTCGTGATGGTGAAGAAGGGGGAGGAGAAGCCGTTGGTGACTTGTCGGCAGGCCTTAGCGTTGGTGCAGATGCCTGAGGGAAGGCCGCAGAGGTTACCGGCGGAGTGGAGGTGAGGGGGTTCACCTTCTTTTTGCGGTGGGAGAAAGTGGGTGAGATAGGATTCGATCGATGAGATTCATGTTGTTTCTTTTTTTATGGGAAGTGAGCTTTGGAGCGTCAGCAGCTCCTAGATTGAGGGAGACTAAGGTGGAGTATTTGATGAATCAGAAAGAGAAGAAGTAGGCGAAAATAAATCGTGCAGAACTGCGTTTTTAGGGAAGGTTGGTGGATTATGAGAGTTTTTGCGCTGATGATTGGTCTGGTTGGAGTGCTTCGGGGTGATGTTGGGACCCCGGCTGAGGCTGACTTTAGGAAGGGGGAAACCGTGGTGTTGGCGGATGCGGTGAAGGTTGAGCGAGAGATTTCGGGCAAGGTTTATGATTGGAAGAAGGAGCCGGATGGCTGGAAGACATCGGAGGGGGCGGTTTTGCTGGATACAAGAGTCGCTATGGCGTTTTGGGAGGTTGAGAACAATCCCTCGGCCGAGGTGACTCGGCTATATTTGGATAAAAATGGCAAACGGAAGTCAGGGAATCCGACAAAGGGAGAGTTGGAGGTGGCACGGTTGAAAGATAAAGAACGGAAGGCGAAGGTGGTGAGGGCTCTGATTCGGGAGTTTCAGAAGGTGGGGGTCATTTATGATCCTGATGTTCATGGCGTGGCATTTTTTCAGGCGGGAAAAGCTAAATTTAAGGTGGTGGAAAATTTGGGGGGAGGGTTGAAGGCGAGGGAAACTTTTGTGGCGACTTGGTCTGATGTGAAGTTGCGGTCTCGTTGTCCGGTGATCTTACCGGAGGAGAAGAAGAGAGGGTTCCTGGT
>JAHDGN010000386.1 GCA_020627645.1 Akkermansiaceae bacterium | reverse complement strand
GAAGAATCCCCCGTTCGTCCCTCTAACTGGTCCATAAGCAGTTTCCACATTCGAATGCAAAAAGACCCCCTCACACATCACAATGGCGCCCGATGGATCAGCGCAAAATGCCGAGATCGCGTGGTGAGTATCGTGATCATCAAATCCGCTCATTAAATACTCCTTCTCATCATATCGATCATCTCCATCCAAATCCTTCAGCAAAACCAAGCTGTCAGACTGAGACACATAAACTCCTTCCGGCGCGATCTCAAAACCGATGGGCAAATGCAAATCCCCCGCAAAAACGGTTTCTTTGTCCGCCTTCCCGTCTCCATCCGTGTCTTCCAAAATTAACAACTTATCTGTCGGCCTCGGATCACCAATTCGATAGTGTGGATAACTTGGCATCGTCCCCACCCACAACCTGCCCTTGTTATCGAAAGCAATCTGACAAGGGTTTGCCAAATTAGGAAAATCTTCCTCCGAAGCAAACAGCTCAATTCGATAACCTTTAGCAACTGCAATCTGAGTCTTCGAACTTCCTCCTGGAAGATATTCCACCTCCTCCTTCCCCTTCGGTAATCGGTAATTTGATGGCACTGGTCCTAATGGATGAGTCTTTGCATCAGCCACTGCCAAATCAAAAGCTTGGCCTTTGAAAGCTGCCCAAATCGCCTGATCGCGATTCGCTAACATTTCCCGCGTCTTCTTAATCTCATCTGGATAATTTTGTGGACCAAATGGCTTGTACCTTCGGCCATAGACATGCACCCCATTCGCGATCTTGAAATCCTGAAACCACATCCAATTTTTCTCCTGCACCGCCTTCATCACCTGAACTCTCGTTTTTTCTCTATCAGCTCCTTTTGCACCAAAAAGAGCCTCACATAGAATCGGAGCTAAGGTCTGATATCCTCTTGCCGTTAAGAGTGCTCCATCCCTTGTCATCTCAGTCCCCTCTTCAGCGAACTTCTCTCCCAGTAGACTCAGTAAATCGACAAACAACACCCCATGCTTCTTAGAAACCCGAGCCATCGCATCGGTATACAATCTAAAATTGACGTTCTCGACCTTGCCGTCGGGAGTCCCATACTTTGCTGACAAATCTTCAAATGGAGTCGGCGAAACCAGTGCCAATTGTGGTTGAGATTCCCCGTTATACTTTTGACCCAAGGTATGGAGAACAAACCCCTCCAACTCCTTCTCAAATCGCGAGACTCCACCAGGCCCCTCGAATGCAGAGTTGAACCCAAAAAAACCGACCACAATATCTGCACCAAGCCTCGTCAACCATTGGTCCGGAGTCTCTCGATGCCCCTTAGGCTTCGAATCTGTTCGCAACTCCTTCGTCACCAACTCTTTCGCCCCTGGAAAAGCAAATTGTCCCGCAAAAGGCCTGCCTGGCTGCGGCCGAAATCCTGGAGTATTTCCCTCATCACACAAATTCCGAAAGGTAATTTCCTCCTTCCCGAATGCCAAATGCACCTCGGTCTCGAAAAAATGAAACTTATCCATCCGAGATCCCAACCCACCCCCAACCAAACAAATCGTATCACCTTTCCCCACATTTAAGGTCTCAGCACTTCCCATTTCGACTCCGATCAACCCAACCAACAAAAAACGAACAGACTTCCAAAAGCTCATGTGGGGAAACGATCCACTAAGGGGAACCCAATCAACAAGGCTAAAAATCAACTCATGATGATCTTGTCATTTGGACATTCTCCCGGAGCCACCTTACAATTTCCCTTTCCTCACACCTGGATTCCCTCTTGAATCCCCACGTGCCTTTTCTCCAACTAAAAGACCTACACACCCACTTCCCCATCAAAGGAAACGGACTATTCTCTTCCACCAGCGAACTGATCAAGGCAGTCAACGGAGTTTCTCTCTCAATCGAGAAAGGCGAAATTTTAGGCCTCGTTGGCGAATCAGGATGCGGGAAATCCACCCTCTCCCGGACCGTTATGCAACTCCAACCAGCAACGAGTGGAAAAGTCATCCTCGATGGTGAAGACCTTACCGCACTTCCAAAGTCAGAGGTTCGCCAACGCCGCCTTGACTTCCAAATGATCTTCCAGGACCCCTACGCCTCGCTCAATCCCCGGATGACCATCTATTCCACTCTCGCAGAGGCGATCTGCCAGCGGCATCCAAATCTCAAAAAAGACGATTCCCTCACCGAAAAGGTCGTCGAACTCATGGCAACCGTCGGGCTCGATTCCCGACACATGCAAAAATATCCCCACGAATTTTCCGGAGGACAGCGTCAACGGATCGCCATCGCCCGCGCTCTCGCTCCCGAGCCCAAGCTTGTCATCGCAGATGAACCCGTCTCAGCGCTCGATGTGTCCATCCAATCCCAGATCCTCAATCTTCTACTCGAACTTCGCGAGAAATTAGACCTGACGATGATCTTCATTTCCCACGACCTTTCGGTCGTTCGTTTCCTCGCAGACAATATTGCCGTCATGTATGCTGGGGAAATCGTGGAATACGGAACAGCAGACGAAGTCTTTCTCAACCCTCAGGACGACTACACCAAAAAGCTACTCTCCGCGATTCCACACCTCGAAGCACATGCTTCCTAAGACCGATCACTCTCACCAGCTTTTGCTGATGGACTCGGTTCTCTAGGAATTCCCGCCTCATCCAAAAGAGTGTTCAGCAACTGACTAGGCTCCACTTTCCTCTTTAAGTTGATGCTTCCTAAGTCGTCTGTTTCATCAACGCCGTAAATGCGGATCTGTGAACACTGAAAGCAAATCAAAAACCAGCGCTGTTGCTCTGCCTTGACTACCTTTAAACAATGTCTAGGAGAAAAACACGCAACCATCCAATTACCCTGTCCTCCGTAGACCCTCTCATACAAATCATCCGCAACCTTTCCAAAAACACCCCGATCGGAAATCTCCACCTTCCCATAAGTTTGATATTCCAAAATCTCCTCCCCTAACGGCCCCTTCCGCGGAGGTGTTGCAACCGAAAATAGCTTAATCGAATCAGCGCTCGCAATAAAACGTCGATGCTCTCCAAAGCGCTCTTCTCTCAACTCCTCAGCCCCTTTCACTTCCTCCCCCTTAACTGTAACAGTTTTGACCATGAAAAACCAAATCCCCGCCAACAAAACCACCACCCCGGCCCCAATAAAAACAAGAAATCGCATCTAAAGGTATCAACGGCCAAATCCCACAATTCCTAGTGCCCCAACGCCATCCATCTCCTTTCCTCGCTCTCTTCCGCTGCACAAAAATTAAAAAATGCAAAAAAAATCCCGCCCCGAACGTTAAGGTAGTGCTAGGAGTCTGTCGGACTGAAATGAGTAGCTATTGGAAGCACCGGAGTTCAAAA
>JAHDGN010000015.1 GCA_020627645.1 Akkermansiaceae bacterium | reverse complement strand
AACTCGAAGTGGTATTACCCCTCCAACACCGTCTTCAAGGCATAAACTACCGATGCAGATGTTTCCTGAGAAACCGGTCCCCCAACGATGAGACTCAGCACCAACCTCCCTCCACCCCACTCACAAGGAAGAACTTCCATCAACTGGTTCTCTCCAATCTTAACACGCAACGCTCGATTCCCTTGACCATCTGCCTGCAAACCTTGATAGGCATTTGCCAAACTACCCGCAACCCCAGCTAGATTTTCTCCCCCATACTCGTCCACGACGATCTCACCCTCCGCATTACATAAAAAATAGCCCTCATTGGGAACATGCTCTCTCAACCAAATCCCAAATGCCTGCAACCGCGCCTCCATTGGTAACGATGGAGTTTCAGGCTTCTCCAACTGATCTCCAACCAAAGACGAACTCTCCGAATGATCGATTTCGATCTCCTCCTGAACCAATTCCTCGCCTGGATCCCCCAAAAAGCCTTCAAACTCATCACCATAGACTGGCTCCCCCATCTCAAGCCTCAAATCTTTTTGTGGCGTCATCAAACCCTCCGCAAGAGCTCTGAGCTCATCCGGGTCCAACCACTCCTCGACCACATCACCCGGCATAATCCCGACTTTCAACTTCCTCACCACCAATTCGTAAATCCAACTCAGATCTCAACCGATCAAAATTATCACGCACCACCGTCCCCCCGTTAACCACACCCACAGGTAATCCACGAGCACTCGCACGAACAAACAAATCATCTCTCCGGATCATTGTCTCCAAAACCATCTCCGAGGGTAACAACTTACGCAGAGCCCGCGCACACTCCACACTCTCAGCCAACTCCTCATTAACCATGGTCAAAACCACCCCCAAAACCTGCAACTTCGGATTCACAACCCGCAATCTCGCCAATGCCTCCAGCATTTTTGGAACCGAACGAATCCCCAAAGGTTCAGCCTGTTGAGGAACCAACACTCCGTCAACCGCACTCAGCACATCTGCCGTCACCCCAAATAAGCCTCCGGCCGTATCAATCAGGCACAAATCGAAACCCATCGCCTCAACCTCCGACAAAAATCTCCTTACTCGATGCAAAGCACCACCCATCGCCGCAGAACCCAATTCATAGCCATCACTCTGACCAGAAGTCACCAGGCTCAGAGTCTTCAACCGAGTCGAAATCACTAGATTTTCAGCCATCATTCCCGGATTCATCACCATATCAAAAAATCCCGGCAAATCTCGAGACTTCCTGGTCAAGGATAAGCCCACCGATCCCTGCGGATCGGAATCAACCAACAAGACCCGCCGACCCGTTCTCGCAAACGCATGGGCAAGATTAATCGCAAGCGTTGTTTTTCCAACCCCTCCCTTTTGACTACTAATGGCAATCGTATTCACGGACGAAATAAAAAATCCCAAACCACCACCATCCACACAAGACTAAAGATTTGATCCATCGTTTGTCTCGCCAAGCTTCCCAAAAAATCTACCTTCATATCCAAGAATCACACACAAGAATGAAGATCCTCCTCAAAATCTCCCTCGGCATCACACTTGTAACGATCGGCGTTTCCTGCTCAGAGGAAAAAACCTCTGGATCCTCCAAGAAAAATGAGACCGGTCAAGAGGCCCAAAACTTCTTCACAAAGCCCCCCTCAATCAACACGACCGATCTCAAAAACCAAATGGCGGACTCCCCCTCGTCCTTCCTTCGAACCTTCGCCAACGACAAAATCCCCTGGCAAAACTTTAACAAAGAAGTCTTTCAAACAGCCACCAAAGCTCAAAAACCCGTCTTTCTCCTTGTCGGCGGAGCCCAAGGAGGCTTCACCCGCACAACCGCCGAATTCATCAACAATGACCCCAACTTACCAGAACGATTTACCAATAATTTTGTCTGCTCGGTAGCCGACGTCTCACTCATACCAGAATTAGCTGAGTTCTCATTCCTCCTCACCACTTCAAATCGAATGTCAACCGCCTTCCCCGTCCTTCTGTGGTTCACCCCAGAAGGACACCCGATGGCATGGCAACCTGCCCAAAAATTTTCCCAGAAAGGCCTGGTTAAGCAAATCACCCAAATTTTCGATGTCACCATCGACAGTTGGAAAACCGGAAACAACGCCCTGATAAGAAACCATCGTGACCACAACCGTCTCCGTCAACTTGATCACGTCGCCATCCTGAACCGAGAACAAAAAGTCCAAGTCAGCCGCGATGAAATCTTTCGGATTCTCGCACGCTCCCTCGGCACTTTCTACGATGAAGGCTCTGGAGAAATCGATAATGTTGGCGGCCTTGTCCCCACCCACACCCTCCAACTCCTCGCCCTTGGAGGAAACTCCAAACGCCTCGTCGCCGACGTTCGAGAAGATTGCCTCAAAGCAGCTAGCTCCATCAGCCACAAACTCATCAATAGCGCGATCCATGACCGCTTAGACGGGTCATACTTCTTCGCCCGCCAAAATAGTGAATGGACCGTCCCCTCAACAACCAAAAATCTAATCACACAAGCAGACCTTGCCTACACCTTCTTTACGGTCGGTAAAATCCTCGAAGATCAATCGATTCTCAATGAAGCCATGAGACTGACCAAAGTCCTCGAAAATGATTGGCTAGCAAAAAACTTATCCACCTTCGCTGCTCAAGGGATTCAAACGGAGGAAAGCAAGTTCCTATGGACCATTGAAGATCTCAAAAAACTACTGACACCAGACCAGCTCGCTCTTTGCAAAAAAATCTACGGACTCAAAAAAGATGGAAATATTTCAAGCTTCCTCGATGCCCAAGAGCGATTCCGCAACCTCAATTCTCTCAAGCTCTCAGCACCACTCGCCAAACTCTCCACACAAACTTCCCTCCCTCTCAATGAACTCCAATCCAAACTTTCCGCGATCCACCAAAAACTTCTCGAATACCGAAGCGCCAATACAACCTACGACACCCTGAGCAACATCAACATCAGTGATATCGCCATCGCACAAAGAACCCTGCTCGCTCGCTACATCCACACCGGAAAACCCGCCGATCTTCAAACCGCTCTACAAAACGGCGAAAAAATCATGACCCGATACTCCGCTGAAGATCAAACACTCCTCCGACTCCCGATCGACACATCCCCAAACTTACCTGCCCGAGGAATCGACTACGCCCTCACCATCCGAGCCCTTCTCGAAACTTACCAAGCAACACTCGACGATAAATGGCTCAAACACGCGATCTTCCTCTACAACCAAGCTGACAAAAAACTCCGCAACGGCAAAAGCTTCTTCACCGAAGTGAAAAAGGACGAACAAATCTTCCCCTTCGACATCTATTCCTTCACCATGAAATATGGCGAATCAACCAACGGTGTCATGGACTACAACATCTCACGCCTTGCCGCCCTCACTGACGACGAAAAAGTTGATGAACTCGAGCGCATCATGCCTCGAAAACTTGTCCCCGGACGAAGCTCCTTCGCTGTTCCAATGGCAGATTTTGTCATCTCCTGTGCCATCGGAGAAAAACCAATCATTGCCGTCATCTCCGGAGATCCCACCTCAGATCTAAACACCCAACTACTTCGCACCCTAAATTCCCCCAAATTTGGCCCCTACATCGTGATTCGTCCCAAATCTTCTGACCTTCTGACCAAAATCACATCTCCCACCACCCCAGGCGTAACCCTCATTCAAGATAACAAAACCCTCAACACCACAAATAACCCCGCACAACTCAAATCTCTCCTCGAAAAGCTCATCTGTAAGGACTAACGGACCAAAACAAACTTGCTCCACGCACATTTCAGGGCACCCTCAATCCAATGAGCCAGCGAACCGCCTCACAAAAGCGCGATACCGCCGAAACCAAAATCAACCTCACCCTCAATCTAGACGGTGAAGGAAATTCCAACATTCATACCGGAATCCCCTTCTTCGACCACATGCTCACCCTCTTCTCCCGCCATTCATTGATCGATCTTGATATCAACGTCGATGGTGACACCGAAGTCGACTTCCACCACACCGTCGAAGACACTGGCATCGTTCTCGGTGAATCGATCAAAGAAGCTCTAGGCGACAAATCTGGCATTCGCCGCTACGGCCATGCCTATGTCCCCATGGACGAAACCCTCTGTCGCACCGTCATCGACCTCTCCAACCGCCCCCAGCTCGAACTCCGCACTCCTTCCCCAACCCCTGACGCCCAAAACTTCCCCTTCACCCTCGTCGAAGAGTTTGCCCGAGCCCTTGCATCAAACCTCCGCTGCAACCTTCATATCGAGGTCCTCTACGGCAGAGATGGCCACCACATCGCTGAAGCTATCTTTAAATCAACCGCAGTCGCCATGCGTCTCGCGTGCGAAAACGACCCCAGACGCACCGGCATCCCCTCCACCAAAGAAGTCCTTTAAAGTACGATGAAACTCGGCATGATCGACTACGGTCGCGGAAACCTTCGCAGCGTGATCAACGCCTGCGAATCGCTAGGACACAATCCCAAGCTTGTCTCCAAAGCTTCCGAAATCAAAGACCTCACCCACATCATCTTCCCAGGCCAAGGCGCATTTGGGGACTGCATGGAAAGCCTCCAAAGACTTGACCTAATCTCCCCCCTTCAAGACTGGATCAAATCTGATAAACCCTATTTCGGCATCTGCGTTGGCTATCAACTTCTATTTGAAACCGGCGAAGAATCTCCAGGAACGCGTGGCTTAGAACTCTTCTCCGGCGAAATCGATCGCTTCACCGACACTTCGGTCAAAATTCCCCACATGGGATGGAACTCGATTAAACTACAACAACCCCACTCCACCTTTTGGAACGGATTTCAACCCGATCCATACTTTTACTTTGTTCACTCATACTACCCAAAAAATGTAGACCCCTCTCTCATCGCGGCCACCTGCCAGTATGGGAACGAAACATTCTGCGCCGCCATTCAGAAAGGAAACCTTCTCGCCACCCAATTTCACCCAGAAAAATCCCAACACGCTGGACTTCAACTTCTAAAGAATTTCCTTACCCGATCTGGCGAGCAGCCTTAATCGTATTCTTCATCAACATCGCAATAGTCATCGGCCCCACCCCACCTGGCACCGGCGTAATCGAACCCGCCACTTCCGACACCTCATCATAAGCCACATCCCCACATAACCGATATCCCCGCTTTGCCGAAGGATCATCCACCCGATTAATACCCACATCAATCACCGCTGCCCCCTCCTTCACAAAGTCCCTCTTGATCAACTCCGGGATACCGACTGCCGCCACCAGAACATCAGCTCGGCGACAAACTTCCGCCAAATCACTCGTCCTTGAATGAGCAACCGTCACCGTCGCATCAACCCCTCGCCCAACCAATAACAATGCCATTGGTTTTCCCACAATCATACTCCTCCCAACAACCACCGCCTCCTTCCCTTTCGTCTCCACACCCGATGCCTGCAACAATCTCAAACATCCAGCCGGGGTACAGGGAACAAAACCACTCCCATCCTCCAAAGCCAACTTCGCAACATTCTCGGGATGAAACCCATCCACATCCTTCCTTGGATCAATTGCCCGCACAATAGCCTCCTCGTCAATCTGAGGCGGAGGAGGAGACTGAACCAAAATCCCATGGATTTTAGAATCTCCATTCAATCGCTCCACAACGTCTAAAACTTCTTCCTGGCTCGCCTCCTTCGATAAAACGATCTTCTCAGAATAAATCCCCAATTCCCCACACTTCTTCACCTTAGAATTCACATAAACCTGACTTGCCGGATCCTCCCCCACCAACACCACCGCCAAGCCTGGCACCACCCCACCTTCTTTCAATTCCTTAACCTCCTGACGACACTCTTCCAAAACATCCTCCGCCACCTTTTTCCCATCAATAATCTCAGCACTCATCGTGCCCCAAAGACACCACTCGACCCATCCTCGACTCAAGACTTTTCCTCACCAACTCGAATTCCTCATCCCCCAGACCTCGCTCCACCTCCATAGGCTCTCCCAAAACCAAACGAACCCGACTAAATGGCTTAGGCACCTGAAAACGATCCCAAGTTTTCAATTTCCACGCCGAACAGTAGACCAGCCTCACCGGAACGACACACATTTCCATCGCCTCCGCCATCTTGACCACCCCCCCCTGCAAAATATGACGCGGCCCCCTTGGTCCATCAGGGGTAAAAATCAGATCATTTCCTGCCCGCGCAGCCCTCCGCAACCCCACCAAGGCCGCAGCCCCCCGGCGGCTACTCGACCCATGCACTGCCCCCAAGCCAAAAACCCTCACCGCAGAGGCCAAATAAGCTCCATCCTTACTCGCACTCGTCAGAACCACCCCCTTGCGCCTGAAATAACGCCGCCACAAGTAAGGAGCCATCGCGATTTCATCATGCCACAGAACCCAGATCACCTTTTCTTTCTCCTCATTCCACCCCTTCACCCCCGCATCTATCTCCTTCCTTAAACTCATCCCCAACAACCTTAACCCCCAACCCGCAATTCGCCCTCCCCACCTTGTTTTCCAAGACTCCCGAATCTCAGACCGATCGCTCACGCCGACACCCTACCCACGAATACTTGAAACTTGAAACCCGAAACTTCACACTCCCAACCGTGGTCACCATCACCGAAAACGCCAAAACCCAGCTCGCAGCCCTTCTTGCGTCCAAAAATGCTCCCGAAGGATCAGGCCTCCGCCTCGGAGTCGAACGCGGAGGATGTGCAGGCCTCGCCTACACCATGCGCATCGCCACCCCCGAAGAAAACGACCACATCATCGACCTCAATGGCACCCGTTTCTTCATCGCCCACGACTCCACCGACTTCTTAAAAGGATGCACCGTAGACTTTACCGATGACCTCAATGACCGTGGATTCAAAATTTTCAACCCCAATGCCTCCCGATCTTGCGGGTGCGGAACATCCTTCGAACCCGCCGAAGAAGGAAAAAAACCCGAATACGACCCCTCTCTCGACGGAACCAACTGCAAATAACTCATGCGGCTCAACGACCCCAACGACCCTCCTTCCAAAAAACCACCCCTCTTCTGGTGGATCATCGCCAACACCCTCGCCATCGCCTTCGCCATCACCTCCTGGGTCATCTGCGTCAACTTCTTTACCAATCCGCTGAATCCCACTTCCTACAAATGGATGCTTAAAGTTGGTCGACTCGACCCACTCGAATCCTTCAACCGCCGATCCTTACCCTCCCCCACCAAAATTGCTGGCCCACTCGAACTCGAACGTCAATTTGCAAACTTCCCACCCCAAGAACTCCAAGCTCTCAACCGCGAGCTCAAACGCGCTTACCTCACTAACTTCGACCAAGCCAAATTTGTAGCCTACGTCACTGGCGAATTTCGTGTCCTAGAAACTCGCCCCCTCAAAACATCTGACTTTATCCCGTCAGGAATCGCCGTCAAAGCCCAAGCCCTCATCCAAAACGACAACCTCGATCAACCAATCCTCTATCCCGTGATCGTCGAGTGCCTCTTTCCCACAAACCACAATGACCCATCCGCCTACCCCATCGGCTCAATTCTCAAACTCACCAAACAATCCGAGTCTGCTGTCATCCTCAATATAGGCAATACCCTCATCGACGAACGACCAGCCCTCCACCTCACCACCACCCCCCTTCTTGCTTTTCCCCATCAAGCCCCCGAAGCCAAATTCAAAATTTCCCCGCCAAAAAGAGCGAACCCCGCAGGAAAACTCCCCGCCATTCCGTAGAGTTCTCAACACCTAATGCCAAAAAAACGCTCCCCGCAATCAACCTATGAAAGTCCCTCCTCAGGAGGCTTTCGAACGATCCTCAAAAGACTGTGGGACTTCACCTGGAAAGCCACCCTCACCCTTCTCATCCCCCTTCTTCTCCTCATCGGTTGGTACGCCTACCAAGCCTCCCAATACGACCTTAATCTAGTTCAACAAATCCCAGCTCGAACCGTCCTCCTCGACCGAAACCAAACCGAAATTGGTACACGGAAAAAAAAGACGACTCATCAAATACTCCGAAATTCCACCATTCCTCCAAACCTGCCTTCTCGCCAGAGAAGACTCTCGATTCCTCGAACACAAAGGAGTCGACTACCGGGGACTCGCCCGCGCCGCCCTCCGCAACCTCAAAGACCAAGACTTCACTCAGGGCGCCTCCACCCTCTCCATGCAGCTCACCCGTAACACCTACAACCTCGGCGGGGAAAAAAGAACCAAATCCCTCAACCGAAAATTCCTCGAAATCGCCCTCACCTATCGAGTCGAATCAACATACACCAAATCCGAAATCCTCACCCACTACCTCAACCGCATCTACTTTGGATCTGGATGCAACGGCATCGAAGAAGCCGCTCTCACCTACTTCGGACGAACCACCGCACAACTCTCACCCGCTCAATCCGCCCTCCTCGCCGGTATTATAAGAGCCCCACATGCCGCCAGCCCCCACCGGAACCTCCCTCGTGCCATCCAAGAACAACACCAAGTCCTCGAACGCCTCATTACCACCAACCAACTGACCCCACAACAAGCCAAAGAAATCAAAAAAACACCCATCCAACTCCGCGACCCTACAGCAGGCACGACAGAATCTAACCATGCCGAACGCGCCTTACGACGCCCACTTGAAACTATTCTTTCCAATAACCAAATCACCACCGGAGGCCTTACCGTCCACACCTCGCTCGACCAAAAACTCCAATCTCAACTAGAACTCCTCCTCCAACAAACTCACCTCCCCGACAACCTACAAACTGCCTCAATCGCCATCCACCCCTCGACCGGCGACATCCTCGCCATCATCGGAACCAAAGACCCAAAACCATCAGCCTTCAATCGAGCCCTAGACTCGGCTCGAGACCTAGGACCAAACCTCATGGAACCTCTCCTCGCCACCATCGCGATCGAACGAGGACACCTCCCCATTCCCGGAAACCCCGTCACCACAGGCAGACAACTCCACCCCAAAGATGCCATCCAACTCCTCCGCCGCTTCGGATTCGAAAACAATTTCGGGCAAGGCGAAGACCTCTACCGCGGTGCCCTCACCACCACCCCTCTCGAACTTGCCACCGCCTATGCCACCATCTTCAACCAAGGCAACCGCCCCTCGCCCGTATACATTCGTCAACTCGACCACGGGGAAAAGACAATCTTCAATCGTCAAACCTCCACCCACCCCTCATTCTCTCAACACTCAAGACCAGAACATCTTCCAACCTCCATCAACGGCCCCTCACTCCCAAAAACCGACCATTGGTTTGCCACCCTTCATGATCAACAAATCATCATCCTCTGGATTGGTCACGATACCCCAAAATCATTCACCCTCCCCAACCCCACCATCCAATCTCTCACTCACCAACTCAAAAAACTCACCCCTGAATAATACCATTTCTAAACAACGATTTTCCCAAAGACGAAAGCCCGCCCACAATCCACCAGCATTCCTCTCAACGCTCGCCTCCCCAATAGCAACGGGCACTTCATCTTAGACCGGTCCGCCAAACTCAAAATCAAGTCATGCCTCTGGCCATCGGGTGTCTCTGCATTCACTTCAATGAAATGCCTCAACCTTGGCACCCCAGTCGAACTTTTCACCCTCTTCACAAAAACAATTGGAGACTCACAAAACACCCCCCCTATCGTCTCAAAAGAAACCCACCTCTCACCTTCCTTGAGAAACTCCCCGATATTCACCGCATGAAGGCAGGAACTTCTCGCCCCCGTATCCACCTTCCCCTTCATCCACCCCACTCCCAACTCCGGAATCGAAAACCACTCACGCCGTCCGATAATCGTGTTCATATTTATTAATCAACAAATGATCCAACAGCCCTCTCACCATATTCTTTCGCACATACCTATAGGTAACCATAACTTCATCAAGACCGCCCTCGAAAGACACTTCTCCCTCCTTAATTCGACAAGCAACAGGCTCAATAAAACTACCCAGCGCAATAGCAAATCGATACAGCTGATCTCGAATCACCTCGGGGATTTCTGGAAACAGTTTCCCTAATCTAACCAAATTCCCCTCATGCCTTTCTAGGTAAAACTGCCCATTTTGAAGCCAGTAGGCTTCCTCAAAAAAATCTGACAAATACGACTCCTCCATATCACTTCAACAAACTCTTTGCCATTTCACGCACCTCTTCCCCCTCACCACCTCCCAACATCCGCACCAACTCATCTAAACGTGACTCCCCCCTAACTTCCACTAAGCTCGACAGAGAACGCCCTCCTTCAACCCGTTTCTCCACCAAAAAATGCTGATGCGCCACCGCTGCCACTTGAGGGAAATGAGTAATCGCCACCACCTGGTGTCTCTCCCCCAAACTCGCCATCTTCTCCCCAACTGCCCTCGCAATCTCCCCACCCACATTGGCATCAATCTCATCAAATACCATTAATGGCGTCGCATCCTGCATCGCCAACGCATTCTTTACTGCCAGCATCACCCTCGAAATCTCACCACTTGACGCCACCTGCCTCAATGGCTTCAACGGCTCCCCAGGATTAGGCCCGAACAAAAACTCCACCCCTTCCATCCCACTGCTCCCAGGCTCTTCTCGCCCCTCCAAATTCACTTCAAACTCCCCCTGCCGGAAACCTAAATCTACCAAATGCCCCCTTACTTCCTCCGCCAACCTTGGCGCCGCCTTCTTGCGCTTCGCAGTCACCTTCCTTCCCACCGAACGAACCCCCTTTAACGCCTCATCCACCCGCGCCTTCAATCCAGACAAATATTCTTCCCGATTTTCTGAGCCCTCCAATTTCCCCCTCACCTCCTCCGCATGATCCAAAATTTCCTCAACCGATGCCCCATATTTTCTCTTTAGCGACTCCACCAAATTAAAGCGCTCCTCCACCACCGCAACCTCCCCAGGATCTACCACCAACTCGCCAGAATATGTCCCCACACTTTGCTCCAATTCCCGAACTTGAACCACCATACCTTCAACCTCCTCCACCAAATCCGTCACCCCTCCATCAATCCCCCGCACCTCGCCTAAAACTCTCTGTAAATCTTCCAACCCAGGAACCACCGATTCTCCAAGCACCTCTGAGGCACGGGCCGTCAACTCCGCCAACCGACTCGCATGACTTGTCCTCTGGAACCGCTCCTCCAACTCCTCCTCCTCTCCCACCCTCAACTCAGCATCATCAATCTCCTCAACTTGAAACCTCAACAACTCTTTCTCCTGCTCACCCATCTCTCGCTGCGCCCTTGCCACCTCATATTCATCCATCGCAGACCTCCACTCACCCCACTTCAAACCATATTGAGCCACCTCCTTCAATGATCCCGCATACGCATCCAACAACCCCAACTGCCGCTCCACCGATAACAACGACTGATGATCATGGGGCCCGTGCAAATCCACCAAATACCCTCCAATCCTCTTCAACACCCCCAAAGTCGCTGCCCCATTGTTCACGAACTGTCGACTCCTCGAACGACCCACCACCCTTCGAATAATCAACTCGTTGCCCTCACACCCATCCAACCCGACTTCCTCCAAAATCCCATCAACCAATCGAGAATCGGCTAACTCAAAAACCGCCTCAACCACACACTCCTCCTCCCCAGTTCGAATGAGCCCTTTATCAGCCCTCTCCCCCAGCACCAACTTTAACGCCCCAACGATGACCGACTTCCCAGCACCCGTCTCCCCCGTTACCCCCACCAAGCCACCACCCAAGTCCCACTCTAGCCGATCGACCAAAGCCAAATTCCTAATCTTTAACAACGTCAGCATTCAGTTTTGCGAGCTCGCCCCGATTATGCAAATCTCCTCACACCACGCAACCATGACCATCCCCACTCGCCTCCTCTTTCTCGGCACCGCCACTTCCGTCGGCATACCTGTCATCGGATGCTCCTGCCCCACCTGCACCTCCGACCACCCACACGACAACCGAACCCGCTCCTCCATTCTTCTAGAAGGCCCGTGGGGTAGCCTTCTCGTCGACGCAGGCCCAGACCTCCGTCAGCAAGCCCTCCGCGAAAACATTTCCCGTGTCGACGCCGTCCTCTACACCCACGAACACCTTGACCACATTTCCGGCTTTGACGAACTCCGTGCCTTCTGCTGGCACCGCGACGCCCCTCTTCCTCTCTACGGATCCCCCGAAACCCTAGAACGCCTCTCCAACATGCACCCCTGGGCCTTCTCACCCGAGAACAACGCCCGCGGATACGTCCGCCCTTCCTCTCAACCAATCGAAACCCCAACCAACTTCAACACCCTCCAAATGACCCCATTTGACGTCAATCATGGCTCAGTTCGAACCTTCGGCTACCATTTTCAACACCCCTTGATTGGATCTATTGCCTACATTCCCGATGTAAAAACCATTCCCCAAGAATCACAAATCTACCTGCAAGATCTAGACTACCTCATCATCGACGCCCTCCGCCCCGAAGGACATGACACCCACATGAGCGTCGAGGAAGCCCTCCAAACCATCAAAAAATATCAGCCTTCTCACGGCATCCTCACCCACATCGCCCACGAAGTGGACCGACCAGCACTCGAAAAATCGCTCCCTCCTCAAGTTTCCCTAGCATACGACGGCAGAACGCTTAGCTTTGGAGAGTCATGATCTTTCGAACCCTTTTCGCCTTCTTTCTTCTCGCCTCTGCCCTCCAAGCAGGAATTCTCCCTAGTCAAGTCGCCGTCGTTTACAATTCCACCGACAAAAATTCCAAAAATCTTGCCGATTTCTATGCCCTCAATCGCAAAATCCCACAAAGCAATCTGATCGGCATCAAGATTAATCCCTTCCCCACTATTTCCCGATCGAGTTACGAAAATCAGATCCGTCAACCGCTCGTCAAACACTTTACTGAACAAAATTGGTGGAAACTTGGCGAAGTTGGCGGCGGGATTACCCAACCCATAAGTTGCAAGATCAAGTGCATTGTAATCATGAAAGGCATCCCGCTCCGAATTAATCGTTGCCCCGTACCGGAAGCAGAACAAAATAAAAAACGTCAGTTTAAAAAAAACAACGAAGCCTCTGTTGACTCTGAACTATCATTGATGGGTGTTGAAAGTTATCCTATCGGTGGAATTCAACCAAACCCATTTTTCAAAAAGAACCTCCCTGCATCAAACAACCCTGCCAACTTTATGATACTCGTTGGGCGCATCGACGCCCACACCTTTGAGCACTGCCAACGAATGATCCTCGACGCCATAGATACCGAGAAAACTGGCCTCTGGGGACGCTCCTACATCGATCACGCAATCAAGGGAGGTGGATATGATCTTGGAGACAAATGGATTTCCAACGTTGCCAAGATGACTCAAACCTTGGGGCACCCCACGATCATAGACCGACAAAACAACACGTTTTTTACAAATTACCCCATGACAGAAGCAGCCCTCTACTTCGGATGGTACGCGCACAATCGCAATGGCCCCTTTGTTAATCCAAACATGAAATTCAACAAAGGCGCCATCGCTGTTCACCTCCACTCATATAGTGCATCACAGCTTACCAACCCAACCAAAAACTGGTCCGCAGGTCTCATCGATCGTGGAGCCGCAGCAACACTAGGCAATACCTGGGAACCTTTCCTCTCCATGTCCCACAACTTTGATGCCTTCTACAACAGCCTCCTCCGAGGATATACCCTCATCGAAGCTGGCTATCATTCGATCCCTTGTCTTTCTTGGCAAGGCGTCGTACTTGGAGACCCCCTCTACACCCCTTATAAAACCAAATCTCCCGATAAAAAAGACCTCCGCACCGATCGATCCTATAAAACAATGCGCCTCGCGACCCTAAAATTTAACGACCCTCAGGAACGCTTCGACAACCTCCTCAAAGTAGCAACCCGAAAAAAAGACCCCACAATTCTCGAAGCCCTCGGCTACCAGCTTCTGGAAAAACAAGAAAACGAAAAAGCCGCCAAACTTTTTAAGCTAGCAAAAAAATACTTCAAACAACCCACCGACCAACTCCGACAAGACCTGAACCTCGTCGAGCTCCACCGGCGCAATAGGGACAAAAGCGCAGCTCTCAAAATCCTAACCCGAGCCAAAAAGAACTACCAAAATCTTCCCGAAGCAAAATCCATCACCGGACTCATCACAAGACTCAACCCACCTGCCCCCAAACCCACAAAACCCAGTAAAAAATAATCCTCCTCCAGACCCTCAAAATCAAAAACCCTTCACCCGTCCAATCGTTCATGACGATGTCCTACCAACACCTCCTGAAAGAAACCACTCCCAGCGCCCTACAACAAACCACCCACCCTCTTTATAACGAAATCGAAATCCAATCACATTGGTTTTCAGGGCACTTCCCCTCTCACTACACCGACAATCTAGGCCAAAACATCAACATCATCTCCCCCGGCGAATGGAATCATGGACCCGGCCCCGACTTCATCAACGCCACCATCGAAATTGACCAGATAAAACATCACGGCCCCATAGAGCTGGACCTCCATGCTCAAGATTGGGACCACCATGGGCACCGGGACAGCGCCCACTTCGACAACGTCATCCTCCACATCACCCTCCACAACCCGGATCCAACCCACTTCACCCGAACCTCCAAAAACCGCCACATCCCTCGCATCGTTCTTGATCCTGAAGATATCAATCATGCCCTAGGCAAACCAAGACTTACCCAAGCACTAGCCCGCCCCGGACGATGCCTCACCCCTCTCGCCAATCTTTCCCACGATAACATCCAAAACCTCCTGCAACAAGCCGCCCAACACCGCGCCAAACTGAAAGCCAACCGCTTCAATCAAACCAAAAAACTTCACTCATTTTCTCAAGCCCTCTGGGAACACCTAGCCGATTCACTAGGCTACTCCAATAACCGGCTTCCCATGCGACTCCTCGCACAAAGACTCCCGATCCAAAAACTCCTCAAATACGCAGCCGACGACCGAGAAGCCATTCTCTTTGGCACCGCAGGATTCCTCCACCCCGACCTCCACCAAAAAGCACCTACCGAATCCCAACAATACCTTCAAGCCCTCTGGACCCGGTGGTGGAAACATCGCCAAAATCACGAATCTAGACCCAGCCTTAGCCCAGATTGGACCGCTCGCTCAACCCGCCCCGGCAACCACCCTCAACGCCGCCTCGCCGCACTCGTGGCAGCATCAAATGACTGGAACAACCTCACCTCTTTTGCGCTCGAGCCAGCGCCCTTCAAAAGCCTCTCACAAACCCTCACCCACCTCACCCACCCATTCTGGGATCATCATCACACTCTTCGATCTCGCAAAACTGACACCCCCATCAAACTCATCGGAAAATCCCGCCTCAACGAATTTCTAATCAACACCCTCTACCCACTCAACATCGAAGACGACTGGCCCACCTACCAATCCCTAACCACCTCAGCCCCCAATCAAAAAATCAAACGTTGTGCCGAACGCCTCTTCGGCTCACTCACCAAGGCAAAACCTCATCTAAAATTCGCCTGGCAACACCAAGCACTCCTCCAAATTTATCAAGACTTCTGCCTAGAAGACCTTTCAGACTGCGAATCCTGCCGATTTCCCCAACAACTCGCCAACATCAACACATCTCGGTTCCAGACCTAAACACAAACCGCTCTCGTTTTCCCATCGATCAATCATGTAACCGAATCCGAACAAATCGACGATCACTCGCGGTCGATGAAAAGGTTCGTTCCAACTCCCCATTCTCTCCAACAATATTCTCTTCGCCATCCACAGTCCACCACATCTGTAGGTCGTCAGATACCTGAATGTCATACAAAAAACCCGCTTCCGCATTCCACGCGATCGTCACCATCTCGGCCCCCATATCGTAACCAAACGACACCACCTTAAAATCTTTTCCACCTGGAGCCTCAACGTGTTCCAATCCCGCACTCCCTGGAAATGGTACGAATTGCCCCGTCGAACGGTTGGTTAACAAAGCTGCATTCCAATCAGATCCTCCCTGCCCCAACCATAAGGTCAGCTCATCGGCCATCATCGTCGCAACCTCACCGTAGAGTAGCCAATTCGAATACGAACCATCTAACAAATTATTCCTCTCTCCCAAATCTCTCGAATAATCATAAAGCTCCCAATTTGACGACAACACCTTCAAACCTTCTTCATTGTCTTCTACACTGTTCGGAGCTCCAACGTAATCAGGGTCATAATTATAAATTAGCTTATAGTCCCGATCTTCAATCCTGGAAATAACCACCTCACACGGTCGAGCTCGGTGATCCAAATACCCAGGAAAATGATAAAAAATCGATTCCCGATCCCTCGCAGTTCCCGTAGGCGAAAGCGCATGCGCCATAAACGACGTTCCATCAAAACGAATCCCCGCCGGCATTGCCAAACCTGCAGCCTCATGCAATGTCGGATAAAAATCCACCGCATGTACCAACGAATCTGTCTGGCTCCCCGCCACTACAGAACCCGGCCAACGAACAATCAAGGGCACCCTGATCCCTCCATTATAAAACGACCCCTTTAAATGACGCAAAGGATCATTGTCAGTCGCTGGACCACTCGCAAAATCAGTCCCTCCATTATCAGTCGTAAAAACAATCATTGTCTCATCTGCAATCGAATCAGCCTCATCACCATCACCATTCGGATCACTCAAATAATCCAAAATCCTGCCCACCGTCTGGTCAACCGACTCCACCAATGCCGCGAAATTCGGATGAAAATGGCGAATCCCCCCTGGCAACGCACGATACTTTGCCAACAACTCCACCGGCGCATGCACATCTCCCACCGGACCATGAGAAGCATAAGGATGAACCTGTAAAAAGAACGGTCGATCCGACAATGCGCCCTTTAAATGATCATTCATAAAAGCCAGCGCCGCATCCCCAATCGCACGCTCAACATGCTTCTCAGGATCCATCGTCAACTCGGTCAGCGGATCACTCCCGTTTGCGTAAGGGACCAAAACCTCATTAATATATTCAACCGTAAAATCATAGGCAAAGGCATCCAATCCTGGTCCAATATTCTGACTCGCGAAAACCTCCCCCACTGCATGATAACTGCCAGGAGCACCTTTCTCATTCCCCCCAAAATTGTAATCAAAACCCTGATTTTCGGGCATCGTCGCCAAACCACCATTCTTATTCCCTACATGATACTTACCAACATGTGCTGTCACATACCCCCTACCCCTCAAAGACTCACTCAACAAAGTATGATCGGGCGAAGGGTCCTCACGCTGCCCAGGGCCAATAAACTCCGTTGCACCTTCCTGCGGACGATTGAGCGAGGTCACCGCATACACCCCGTTACCTGATCGAGGTGAATACTGCCCAGACAAAATCGCAGCCCGTGTCGGAGCACAATTAGGCTGCACAAAACAATGAGTAAACGACAACCCCTCACTAGCTAGTCTCGCTAAATTCGGAGTCTCATAAAAATCCGAGCCATAATTCACCCCCTTCAAAACATTCGGTCCAGACATCCCAGTCCTCAAATCAGTCCAACCAAAATCATCTGCCATAATAAAAATAATATTCGGAGCTCCCGCAGGTGCACGATCGGTTGGCGAAGAAGCACTCCCCAAAACACCAAACACCAAATCATTACCCTCCATCGCTGGCTGCCAAAATGGGGGGGCTGACCTCGCCGCAATCAAACCCGCTCCATATGCATCTCCACCACTCGTTACCAAAGAAAAATCAGCCCCAGCCACACCAGTCAAAACGACAGAATAACTTCCTCTCGGCAATGCCAATGCAGACGGTAATAACACTTGCAAAAAATCCCCACTCCCAATCCCAGCAGGCAACTCACCCTCCTCAGACAACAACGGACTCGACACCCATGGCAAGCCATCCAGCACATCATAAATTTTCACGCCAAAATTTCCCGCCGACACCACCTGATCCACCTGGAAAACAAAACCAGTCACTGAAGACTCACTTCCCAAAGAAAAACTCTGCCCCTTCTCCAAACCCTCTTCCACCTCCAACGCATTCCCCCTACTCAAAGGAACAGAATTACTCGCCAACAGGGATGCCGGAAAAGATGAAGGTGTCGAAATCACCAAGTCCCCAAACAACGATGCCGGAAACCCCCAAAACAGAACGATGAATAAGTATTTCATAAAAAATGTCTCCAAAAAAATCGACAAACCTCATGCCCCCAAAAGAACCAATCATTCAAAGACTACCCCTTGCTGCAGAAGCTGTCATTCGAGATAACTCCACCTGTGTCCACTCATGAATGTCCCCAGCAGCGATCGGAACCGAGCCCGCAATAAATTCCCTCCAGATCGTCGTGATGTCACCATTTTTCGCCACGTTTTCATTGATTACCATCATACTGAAAGAAACTACCGTTGCCCCCACCACAGGAAACTTCACTCCAATTACTGGCCCCAATACGATCATCGCCTTCAAAAAATTTCCCACTAATTTACTGGTGGCCTATGAAGCGCCCCCATTCAAAGGATTTTTATCACCAGCAAAAAATATCTTTCATTGTCGATGAAGCTCCTAAAAGAGGCAAACCAATCAAAAGGCTTCTCACCCCCCCTTCCACACATCAATATACCGTCTATGCCCGACAACACAGAATTCGAAGCACCTGATCCACGCTTCGCCTCTTTCGTCTACTTCCAAGCTCAAAATGGAGGACTCTTCCTCGGGCGCATTCCCAACCCCACCACAGGAGAAACATCCATCAACCTCAAAGCCGCCAATAGCGTTGTCGATTCGCTCGAAATGCTCCGCGACAAGACCAAAGGCAACCTCAACGAAGCCGAACAAAAACTCCTCTCCGTTGCTGTCGACAACCTCAGGCAACTTCTTGACGAAGTCACCAGAGACCAGAAAAACTCAACCACCTCCGAGTCATGAATCCCTTTTCCATTGGAAACTTTACTTTTGGTAGCGGAGACCCCGTCTTCATTCTTGGCCCCTGTGGCCTAGAAACCGAGGAGTTTGCCTGGAAAATGGCTCGCTCGCTCAAAGAAATTGCCAGCCGACTTCAACTCAAATTCATTTTCAAAGCGTCCTACGACAAAGCCAATCGAACCTCCGTCACCTCTTATCGAGGCCCAGGTGTCACCGAAGGAACCCGTATCCTTGGTGAAATTGCCCAAGAACTAGACATCCCCGTTACCACTGATATCCACACCCCGGAAGAAGCAAAAATCGCAGCCGAACACATTCACCTCCTTCAAATCCCAGCCTTCCTCTGCCGCCAAACCGATCTCCTCGCCGCTGCTGCCCAAACCGGCAGACCAGTCAACGTAAAGAAAGGGCAATTTCTGGCGCCATGGGACATCGACCCCATCATCGGTAAACTCCACCATTACAACTGCAAAGAGATTGCTCTCACCGAACGCGGCACCACCTTCGGATACAACAATCTCGTCGCTGACATGCGCTCTCTCCCCTGGATGCGCGAAAAAGGAGTGCCCGTCATCTTCGACGCCACCCACTCCGTGCAACGCCCAGGAGGGCTCGGCGGCACCACTGGAGGCGACGGACATCTCGCCCCAGTTCTCGCCCGCTCCGCAGTTGCGGCCGGAGTTGATGGCATCTTTATGGAAGTCCACCAGAACCCCTCCAAAGCCCTCTCCGACGGCCCTAACCAAATTCCCCTCGCTGAGATCGAACCCATCCTCTCAAACCTTCTAAATATCCACCGCGCCGCCCACCCCCATTCATGACCCAGAAAGCCACCATCTCATTTTTTCTCACCCTTCTTCTCACCCATGGAGAAGAAAAAACGGACACATCCTCACCCAACCCACGCCAATTCATCCCAGCTGGAGCAATCATCTCCGATATTTCCCTGCCATACTTCGACGACAAACAAAGAACCGTCTCACTCCTTCACGCCGAATCACTCACCCTCGACTCGACAAACGAAAATCTCGTTCACGGAAAAAATCTTCGCATTTGGCTCTTTAATCCCGACGGATCAACTCGAGCCTCCACCCACCTCCCAGATGCCGACTACCTCGTCACCCAACAACAGCTTCACACCTCTGGCCAAACTCTTTTCACCGAACCACAAAACCAATTTGCCGTTCTCGGCTCCGGAGGCATCTTTTCCCTGAAAAACCAACAAGCCCTCCTTCTCGGCCCCTCCAAAACAATCTTCAATACCTCAACCGCATCCAACACCAAAACCACCATGAATCTCAAACCAATCACCGCTCTTGCCGCCGCCACCTCGCTCGCAAATGCCGAACCACCAAAAATCACCCCAGAACACCTGGCCGACTTCGAAAGAAGTGTCGCCAAGAAAAACATCCCAGAATACGACGGGAACCAAAACCTCAAGGACCTGCCCGCCTCAGACCAAAAAACCTCAGATAACCTCCAGCAATTTCTCACCGAAGCCGGAAAACCCAATCTAGTTAAAAAATCACCCCAAACTAAGCCGAACTCGCCCGACCTCGAATCTCTCTTCAAATTGCAACCAGGAAAAATTCTCATCAACAACACCGACGGCATCTACTTCGACGGAAAATCCAATGAAGTCGTCTACCTCGGCAACATTAATCTACAAGGCCAAGGCATCACCCTCACCTGCACCGACAACCTAAAAGCCATCTTCAAACAACCTAAGAGTAAGTCTTCCGAAAAAAAACACCCCCACTAAAAAAGCATCCAAAAAAACTCAGTGGACTAGATGGGAAAACTTGATAAATTTACCGCAATCAGTCCGC
>JAHDGN010000385.1 GCA_020627645.1 Akkermansiaceae bacterium | reverse complement strand
CACCCCCACATCATCACAATTTTTCTTCGGAAACGCCCCCGTCACTTCCCACTTCCCACTCGATAAAGCCAACGGCCCCTCATAAGTAAACACCTTACCACCCTCAAAAATATAATACCGATCCCCCACCTTCACCCCATCATCATACTCATAAAAATTCCCAATCCGATACTGCTTCTCCACCAACTCCCACCCCTCACTACTCCAACTAAACCTCTTTGCCCTCCACAACTGCGCGGCCTTTGGCGTGTGACTGACAATCAACCAATACGGATACTCCTCACCAGGCTCCACAAACAAAATCGAATCATGATTATTCCCAAATTTCGTCGTAAAAACAGGCTGATCCACCGGCCTCCCCCAGTCCAACGCATCAAACCCTCCCACCTTCTCCCCCCAAGACACACACACAAACGCCAACAAACCAGCAACAACCAAAAAAAATCCTCTCATCCACCAAAAACGCACTCTAGAGGTCCACTCTTGCAAATCCCTTCGACAAGCTTCATCGATAACTCTACCTTCTACCGAGCGTTCTATCACAATGCCCACCATTTCCCACTTTCTCATCCTCCTCGCTGTCACCGTCCTTTCAACCTCGAAAGCCGACGCCGAAAAACTCTCACCTGTCGACAAACAACTTCTCCTCGAAAGCCTAGAAAAAATTCAAAACGGCTCCGACCAAACCGTAAGCTCGCGCTTCCAGGTCGCCCTGAAAGCCTTCCAAGCCGCCCGCACCGAGAAATCCGCAACCCACTCTCTCTTCCTCAAATGCATCGAAAAAGTCCGCTTTGAAGACAACGCACGGAAAGGAAGCGAATTCCGAAACTGGAAAAAACGCCATCGCGACTCCAAAGACGACCAATCATTCCGCCACGCACTCCAACTCCAACTCAAATGGCTCATCCTCCGCATGGAAGCCTCAAAAAAACCCGATAACCTTCACCAACTCGCCCCCGCAGGACTCGAAATTGTCGCCACCATTCTGCGAGAATCAAAACACCTCGCACCTCACATGGACATCCTCTCAGCAAGCGCCCTCTCATCCCCCTTCGCCCGAGCCTACGAAATTGGTGACCTCAACACGAACGGCTGGCCCGCCACCCCAACCGACGTCAGCGCCCTCTACGAAACCATCATTCTCCCCAAGCTGAGAAAAGGAAAAGACTTCACCGCACTCAGAACCAATTGGCAACGACGCCTCGAGGCCCAAGGACAACTCATCGAAAAATTCGCCAGCGAGGGATCTGACAACACCAAACGCAAACCAGCCTTCGAAAATTGGCAAAAAGATACCTACCCGACCCTCAAATGGACCATGGAAGTCGATCTCTTCAATGCCGGTGACGAACAAGAATCTGCTCGACGCATGCTCGCGCACCTCAAAAAACACCTCCAACACAAATCAGCCCCCGGCTGGATCAAACAATTCACCTCCCTCGTAAAAGGAGAACCCATTCAACCAACCGAAGACGAAAAATAATAACATGAAATTTTTCCTAATCACACTCCTCCTCACTGGCCCCGTAGCCGCTCAAAATCTCATCGAAAAAAACGAAACAACAACACCTGAAAACCCCACCACCGAGAAGGAAATCTCGGATATCCCCGCGTCCGAAAACGAAACACCCCCCGAATCAGATTCAGAACCCACCCCGGAACCGGAAACGGAGACCACTCCCCCAGAACCAGCCCTCAAACCTGCCGAAGATCCCGAAAAACTCTTCCTCCCTGGATTCGATGTCGGACGAGTCGGTGATCGCCCCACCGGCACCCATCGGCGACTCGTCCAACGAACCGTAACCATCGGAGAACAACCTCAAGACCACCGCGTCCTCCTCACTTTCGACGATCAAATCGTCCCCGCCGACCCTTCCCACGCCAGTGCTGACGAAATCATCGAAGACCTCAAACCTCGCGGCGTCCGCGCCTTTTTCTTCGCCAACGTCCCCAACGTCTCCGCCAAATCCCTCAACCCCATCCTCCGCACCAAAGACTCGCTCGAAAATAAAAAGAAACGCACCCTAAAACTCCTCGAACCCCAAAGAGAACCCTTCATCAAAGCCATCCGTAAAATCATCTCCATCAAAAAAGACGACCAATACCTCTTCGAAGTCTTTAACCACACCGCCTTCCACCAAAACATGGGACGCATGAAACCCAATACCGCCAAATTCGAAATCTGCCTCGTCGGAATCCGCTTCGTCGAAGAATGCATCGAATCCGCCTACCAAGCCGAACGCCCCGGTATCAAACGCCTCCGCTACTTCCGCTTCCCCTTCCTCGCAGACCCCCGATACAAAAACACCCAAATCGAACTCGATAAACTCTTCACCGAACTCGGCCTCCTCTCACTCGGCGAAACCCAAGACTCGAAAGACTTCTCCAATAACTCCTCAAAAACCGCCTACAAATCACTCGACGCCGGATACAAAGGACGCTCCTACAAAGCCCAAAAAGGCAACTACGGCCGAACCTCCAAACCCATCGCGCTCTTCCACACCAAAACCTGGCGCAACATCCGCAAAGGCGTCCTCAAATTCCTCGACGAACACCCCATCCAATAATCAAAACATGAACGAACTCGAGAAGTTCCTCCACCAATCGCTCGAAGACTTCGCCCTCAGCAGGTCCGAAAAAAAAGAATTCAAAAACCACCTCCGCCAACTCAACGGCGACCGCACCGCCCAAGCAAAAACCCGCCAACTCGCCTTCCGCCTCGCCCACCAAGCCATCGAAGAATACGGGCAAATTACCGCCCTCGACTGGCTCCAAAATATCATCAAACTTCTCTACACCTCCGAAAACGAAATCAAAGCCTCAGCCTACTTCTCCCCCGGAGACCATCCCCTCAACCGCATTCGGCAACTCATCTCCGAAGCCCGCTCCACCCTCGACCTCTGCGTCTTCACCATCACCGACAACCGCATCGTCTCCAAACTAGAAGAAGCCAAAAATCGAGGCATCAACATCCGCATCATCTCCGACGACGACAAAGCGCTCGACCTCGGATCCGACCTTCAACGGCTCAACAACTCCGGAATCCAATGCCGCCTCGACCAAACCACCGCCCACATGCACCACAAATTCGCCATCGCTGACGACCAAATCCTCCTCACCGGCTCCTACAATTGGACCCGCGCCGCCGCCACCGAAAACGACGAAAACATCATCGTCACCGACAACCCCAAACTCCTCGCCCAATTCACCTCCAAATTCGACGAAATGTGGCGCAAGCTTGCCCCCTAGAACCCCAAAAATTTCACCGCCATCGCTTGCATCCATCCCCCACCACTGCTTCATTGCCTATGAAATGAAACACGCGACTCTCACTACGCTCCTC
>JAHDGN010000384.1 GCA_020627645.1 Akkermansiaceae bacterium | reverse complement strand
CCTCAAAACCCACTTCCAAAAATATTTTCTTCATGAACTCATACAACATATATGGCTCGCTTTTCAGACAATTGAAGCCTTCTGCAAAAAAAGCCTCATCATCAATAAATTCAGGACTGAGGTATGGCGACAGGCAACCAATCCAGTAACCTTCTTGCAGGTTATCCAAAATTTCCTCATTTCGAATTGGCTTCTTTGCGAAGCCAAAAGCCAGCCCCTCAGTCGGAAGACTACATTCGGAAGAAGAACTAGAATTAAATCTAATACTTATTCCAGAGATCTCGGAGTCCGAATATTTATCAAGAAATTCGTGATCAACCCTATAAAATCGATCAACCTTCTCCCCCTTCGTGTTTTGAATAGATAAATCAAACTCAGCTTTGTAAGTTTTTGGCAAAAAAAACCACTTCCGAGTAGTCTCTTCGATCACCTTCAATTGTTCCCTCCACACCGTTTCTCCACTTGGTGAAAACACAACCGTTGCTCCTGGCCTTAATCCCATGATCTCTTATTTTACTGATTTAGACTATTTTCCAAAATAATGTCCGCCAAAGTCACTGGTTGATAATTTGGCGGCAGTATCGATGCATGTTCTTTTTTTACTGTATTGTTGAGTACAGTTAGAGCATCCTCCAACGGCTTTTTTTGTCCATCAGTAACTTTCCGACCAATAAGAAATTTATAGCGGTAGCCATCTCTAGCAGCATTTGCAACACCTTCGGCAATCAAAAGAAGCTTACTCGAATTCTCTAGGTTGAATAGAATCGTATCAGCACCTAATTTTATACTAACTACACTACCTGGGGACAGCGCATCACCGCCAGGGTAGAGCTTTGTTCCATCAGGAAGCCTATCAAGTGAAACACCCAATAACTTACCCTCTGATTTTAATCTTGCAACAGCTCTAACCTCCAAGGGGATCCCTCCGCTAAGGGAGGCAGACAAAATACTGTCAGAGAACGCTTTAGGATCTCCTTTCAAGCCTTGCACGAAAGCATCATCTTTGAGCACAAAGTCAACGTCTTTAAACAGCCTAGCTTCACTATAGCCCGCCTTTTGATATGGCAAATTATCATTGTCGAAAATCTCCTTATATCGACCGATCATTTTACCAATCTTAGAGTCCATATTACGAATTGGGCTACCCTCGTTAGAAGTCCCTCTCTTCGCAAGTTGACCTATTCCTGATCCAATATCATCAAAAGTAATAGAGCTATCTGCATCTATCACCCTCTTCAGATTGGTTAACTCCACCCACTGAGTCGCAGAGTTATTTCCTAAAAGATTATCAGGAGCCACATCTTCAGCTCGTCCAAAACCCAGGCAGGACTTTTCAAACGCCACCGCTTCAGGTGGGAGATCAGGGTCTTGAAACCTTGCCGCCCTAGCCACATCAGGATTGGTTTTCGCTCTTGCAGCCAATGCATTTTGAAACGGGATACCCTCGTCGGGCAAACGCTCCAGAATCTTCGTATATCCCTCAGCGGCCTTGCAGCCCAATTGAGCTAAGAGTGGTTGAGATCCAGAGATCGCTAGCGCGATCAATGCAAATAGTTGTCTTATTTTCATCAGTTTTCTTCCTCTCGTTTTTTAAAAGTTACTTCGCTGGACATGCTCTAACTTTTTGGTCCAGACGGTGGCGCAGCTGATTAATTCCACCTCGGTTTTTAATGAATTGGCTCATATTTCGGAACATCTGACTTTTTGCAGCGCTCACCGCCATGATAGGTTTTGAAGCCATCGTCGCTTTTGTCAGGATCTTTACTTTATCTTTAATCTTCTGAATGACAGTCACAAATTTGGCCGCCAAATTCGCGCCCTTCGCCACCGCCTGGCCTGCCAGTGAGGCTCCCCCTGTCAGGATCGCCAAACCGACCTTCTCAGTAATGTATCCTCCGGTGAAATACACTATATAGATCCCCAACTCCAAATCTCCAGGCTCAGCCCACGCAATGCTCTTCTTCGAGTTGGCCACGAACTGATCCACTAAGATTTTCGGAATTTCTTTTATCTTCTCCCAACCCAACCCCATCAGCTCTTTGAAGGCTCGCTTGAAGGAGGCCGCCGTCTCGATTGGGTTGGTAATCAACTTTCCAAGGAGCTTCGCCGCGTCCACAATCCCCATGATATCTTCCTTCACTCCTGCCCAGAGGCCCTGAACGAATCCTTGCCCTCCAATCGCAACCATTTTCACAGCCCATTTCGCTGCTTCCAGCGTATTCGCCGCCGCATCTCGGACCGCTTTCGCACCATCAGCAATCGCAACCACTCCCTTCTTCAAGAATTTCTTAACTTTTTGGTAGCCCGCTGAAAGAACCTTCGTGGCCAGGTTACGTCGTAGCAATCCGAGCAATCCTTTCTGAGTCCTGCGTCTGTCGTCAAAGCTCTTGCTCGCAAGCGGGAAGTTAGGATCAATATCAATCTCTCCCAAAACCGAATCCAAGGTGTCGATCAAATCTGAGAAGTCACCATGGGGCACCAATTCATAATCCTTTTTGAAGCTTGCCCCTGAAAAGGTTCCGCCGATCACGGACAACTCCACTTCAAAGGTCATGATCTGATCAAAGGTCGTTGCAAAGACCATATCATTTCCCTCTTTCCAGATCACTAGGTCTTGAGCCCGATCATCAAATCTCCTTTCGTCAAGCTGCGGGTAGTCCGCAATTTCCTGGTCTGACAACATTTCCGCCTCTGCCCCATACACATGGAAATCACTAATCGGCTGACCTTTCGTGCCGTGAACTTCTAAACCGCCTTGGTTGTTCAGGGAGATTTTGAGGTTCCCGAGCCCGCCGAGGGCGTCAATGGTCTCCAGATCCACTCGCAATTCGAAGTATCGATCAAGGCTGTTGGTATCCAAATCTACTGCGGTCAGATAAATTTCTTCCATCATCATTGTCGGCTGGTCCGTCGTGGCAAGCTCCTGGTAACTTCCAACCTCAACCCCATTGACCACCCCCTTCTTCTGACGACCCGGAACTTCTTCCAAAGTGTTCGAAATCAAAGCTTCATCCTCAAATTCCAAGGTGCCAAGAACCTTGGTGCCCAATCCTTCTCCTTCCTTGCCAACGTGTGCCATCACGTGACTCGACGCATTGATCATATTAGCCGAGATCCGATGCAAAACTAGATCGCTGAGTTGCTCTTCCCAGATCGGCAATCCCTTCCCTTCTTCGTCAGGACGAATCAATTCGTATCTCAAGTTGTAACCAATCTCCTGGCTCAATGGACTCGGTTCACCTTTGGTCGTGACCGCTAACGTAAGCGGATGACGACGGCGGGTTGGGTCCACCACCTGTTCCTCTTCTTCTCCCAGTGGGGTCGCATCATTTCCGTCCACCACTTGAT
>JAHDGN010000383.1 GCA_020627645.1 Akkermansiaceae bacterium | reverse complement strand
ACCACCCGGCTCTGATAACTATCACTCAATGGACCTCGCACCATCGCAGCCTCTCCGTCATGATTCCGTTCAGAACCTTCCACGGATCCAAAAGACTCCTCCTCTAATAAAGAGGTTCCAATCACCCAACTGGCGAAGGCAACGAGGGCAACGAACGCCCAAATAAGGATTTGATTGGAATGAAACATCGTAGGTGCGGGACGACGGCGGGAAACAACGACAGAACTCGACCTCTGACAAGAATTTTCACGCAAAAAATAGATCATTTTGCTAATGAATCAAATGATCAACAATCATGTCAGGGGGCTGATCAAAAACTTCCCCTAAAAAGAACAAATCCATCCACAATCAATCGGCTATAAATCAACCACTTCCTAAAAATAATCCAAGTGCCTGAGGAGTTCTAAATTATGATGCAACTTGATCAATCCACAGTTTTCCAAAAAAGGGAGTAGATAGATTCTTTTCCATGAAAAAGCCGATCAACAGTCTGTTTATTCTTCATCTTTCTGTAATAATTCGCCAGATAATATCAACAACTTTAGGTTGACACTGATTTCCAATTTTAGGGGTGCCCCCTATTGAGATGGGCGCGAAAAAAGTTTTCCTTGGACGCGCTCTTGTAGAATCAATCCCCTAGAGATCAGAGGCCCCCTCCCCCTCGCGTGGGTCCCACTACATCTCATCAAGAGCTTCTCGAACTGATGTTCCCTACCAGGCCGTGAGGGCCAGCATTGCCCCAACAAGCCACCCAAAGGACTCAATCGCTCTAACGCTCCAACAAACGAAGAAATCATTCACTAACCAATTGCCCACTACTCCAGAAGCAATAGCCGTGAAGAAGATGATCAGTTAGACACATTGGCTGCCAGGAGGGGGCGGAGATCTTTTCCGTAACACTCCGTAAAACAAGGCATACAATCCCACCGCTCTCCCCCACCCCATGACGGCATTTCCAACCATCAATCCACCCCCTCACACTTTTGTCCATTCCGTCCACCGACCTAGGGGAAATGGACGGACGGACAGAATCCGGGGTGGGGTGGTGGGGCACTTTTTATCCTTGGTAAGAAAATCTCTATCTATCGAGGCCTCTAAATTCGGTATTGGTTGAAGCAACTGGAAAAATACGGGTGAAGGTGAGGTGGTGGGGCACTTTTTCTTCTTGGTAAAAACGGTGTCTATAGGCCTTCCCTTTAATGATCTTGAAGCAACGATAAGAGGCAACCTGAGAACGGGATGAGTTGAAGACACCTCATCAGAGAGAATGGACAAGGAAGACCCAAGCAATCACATACCCCAAAGACTAGAGAGTGAATTTTGCAAAGAGAGAAAAGTGCCCCACCACTCCACCCTGCAATCATCCCTGTTCGGATAGATGGGATTCACTTGAGGCCAAACCAGAAGGTTCAACACTTTAGGATCGCTATTTTTGCCAAGTAGAAAAACTACCCCACCTCCCCACCCTCTACACCTCGATTACAGGCTGACTTCTTTCTGATAATTCACGTCATACTTTCGCCTCAACTTTCCGGCAATCATTCCCGAAACCTGATTCGGTTGATCCAGGTGCGATTTTGTAGTTTTCACCAATTGAATCCCAGCGTAGCGATAAACCGATTGTTTAAGCTTATCTCTTTCTTTCCAATCTCCCTGAAAATGACCTGAGCCTTGGTGCTCTATGGCCAAAATTGGGTGGAAATTCTGATCAATGATTAAGAAATCGACTCTCCTGCCCTGTAGAGCAAACCAAGCATTCTTATCTTCATAGGACCAGTCTTCCTCATTTTTTTCAGGGCCAATAAATTCTCCTAATGAGACCTGAGACAACAAAATCAGCCCTCTCGATTCAGAGGGGTTTTTGAGATTTGCGTTCCACCTTTCAAGAAATCCAAACACCATCTTAAAAACCTTTTTCTCTTCTTCGTTGAGCAATGGTTTAGATTTTAGATTTGCCATCACAACAGCTCGATATTTCTCCTTGGGAGTCAGGACTGATACCACCTTCCGCTTCCGCTGAGATGAGTCTGTTTCTTCCGATGCTTGCGCTCGCTCGACCTCTTCTTCTTTTGGATCAATGGTGTCAGACTGAGCGATAGAGTTTACTTTCCTAAACTTCCAACACACCACGATTCCCACAGTTAGGCCGACGATAAAAATAAGAAGGTAATCCACTTTTTCTGTTCAATTGTTTCTCCGAATTCTCCGCCCGGCGACGCTAAGTTTCCTGTGAGGCAAATCAATCTCGGATTCAACCTTTGGGCCAATAAGTTCGGCCATCAACCAAGAGCCCAATAGGCACTCTCTTCACCACATTCTGTCCGTCCGTCCATTTCCCCTAGGTCGGCGGACGGAATGGACAAAAACAAAAAGAGGAAATGGGGTGGTCATTTTTTCTCTCAATGCGAAATACATCCTTGTCTGAATTTTTCAGTTACGTTGAACAATCCATTACTTCCGTCCGCGGGTTGTCCGCGTGGACAAATGCCGGACAACCTCCTAACTCAGGAATCTTTCCACCTCAATTTCCCTGATGAATCTTCCTCAATTTTATCTGCAAAACGCTGCATGACCTCATAGGCTGTCGATCTCCCGCAAACCCCTTGACCAGTCAATCGTTTCACTGCCTGAGCCTTCCTCATCCACCCACCGCTTTTGAGTGCATTCCGAACGGCTTCAACTGTGATACCTTGAGGTTTCAGATTTCCAGCATGGAAGGCTTCCCAATCAAAATCCTCACAAGCTCCGAACAGCCCATTTTTTCGATACCAGGCCGAAGGAGCCCCCTCAACGCCATCATTATTCTTGCAGCAAGTTAACACCACACGGCTATCTTCCGTATCCTTTGAGGCGGGTTCCAGGGCAAACACACACCGTGCACTAGAGCCAATCTGGTAGGTGCCAGCTAGCTCATGAAGTAGATCTCTTCCAGATTTCTTCTGATGGTCTGACGATTTCTTTCGGAGGTGGTGAACGATTAAGACTGCTGGCTTTTTTGTATGATCATCTGGCAAGCAAGCAAACAAACCCTCCAGCGAGGCTTGAGCGTCCGCTTGTTTATCTCCCTGAGTAGCTCGATTCCATGGATCAATGATGATCAACGAAGGTTCCCAATTCTCGATCAGCTCCTTAATCGCCAACCTAAAACCAAGCTCCGTAAAGGCTAAACCATAAGTAGGAGGTGGGGTAATACGCAACCAATCATCCAAATCCTCATCAATGGTTTCGGTAATATCTGTGAGTTCTTCTTTAAGTCGATATGGACCATTTTCAGCCTGAATCACGAGAGTCTTGAATTTGGCATGAATAGGAAGTCCCATCCAAGGATGACCAGTAGCGCCAGCGATAGCCAAACCCAGGGCGGCCC
>JAHDGN010000014.1:17100-20984 GCA_020627645.1 Akkermansiaceae bacterium | reverse complement strand
GCTGGAATCACCACGGTGTAATCCGCTCCAGCTGCTCCACTTCCATCATCAAGCGGTAAACCATCGAAGAGGTAAGTGCCATCTGGACCTGTCGTGGCGGTCGCTACTAACACTCCGTTGTTGTCATAAAGTTCAACAAGAACTCCGGCAATCCCAGGGCCACTCTCGTTCTGTGTTCCATCTCCATCCGCATCAAACCAGACCCGATCTCCGATCACCCCGGTCTCGGTCAATGGTGGGAACCCAAAGTCTTGCTCATCATCATTACGTGTCCCGGCATCAGTGACATCAAGGTTGACTGTTGATTCCAGATCCGTGCCCCCGTCACTTCCACTTTGGGTTGGCACCGGAACCACACTAGAAGGCAAGGTGCTTGGATCAACACTCACGGTGTAGCTGATTCCGGGATCGGGATCGAGCCCCTGGAAGCTGTAGTTTCCATTCGCATCCGTCACCGTCGTGAGAGTTGTTGTCCCGTCATTCAAGGTGACCGTCACTCCAGAGATCCCTGGCTCATTGACATCCTGAACTCCATTTCCATTGAGGTCGACGTAGAGGGTGTCACCAATACTTCCCAATGGGTTGGATGGGTCAACTGGCGGGAACCCAAAGTCCTGAGCGTCATTATTCGGCGTTCCCGCATCAAGAGTGACAGCACTCGAAACATCTCCATCCGATTCTGGATCTCCACTTGGAACAGTGCTCACTCCACTCGGAAGAGTTCCCGCATCGACCACCACGGTGTAGTCATCAAATGGTAATCCGGCAAAAACGTAGTTCCCGTTCACATCAGTCACCGTCGTGGCGATGAGAGTCGTTCCAGTGGCGTCAAACAAGGAGACGGTCACTCCTCCAATTCCGGACTCCCCATTGTTCTGAGTTCCATCTCCATCGTCATCAGACCAAATGGTATCACCAATCGATCCTAAGGTCGGGCCAGGCTGATAACTGAAGTCTTGTGCGAGATCAGCTGGAGTTGCTGCAGTGAGAACGACCGCACTCTGACTATCAAATCCGCCAGATCCATCTCCATCCGAATCGTGAGTCGGTGTCGCGACATAACCACTTGGCAAGGTGCTCGTATCAACTTCAACAACGTATCCCTCATAAGGCAAACCATCGAAGAGATAGTTCCCATTGCTGTCCGTTGTGGTCGTGGCCACAATGTCAGCTGCCGTAATCGACCCATCTCCATTCAGGTCATCCGCCAAACCATCTTGGTCTGCATCGGCATAAAGGTTCACTGTCACTCCAGATAAACCAGGCTCGGCTCCCTGACTTCCTTGATCTCCCCCACTTCCATCTAGGTCAGCCCAAATGGTATCTCCGATCGATCCCATCGGCTCTTCCGAACGATACCCAAAGTCTTGGTCCGTTGCATCTGGTGTCCCAGCGTCGATGGTCACTCCACTGATGTTTGGTGTTCCACTCGCTCCATCTGCATCAAAGGTTTGGTTGAAGCCACTCAGCACTCCACTGTTGTCGTCCACACTCACGAGGTAGTCACCATAAGGCAGGCCATCGAAGAGATAGTTTCCATTGGTGTCCGTGACGGTCGTGCTAAGAACCGGCTCGCCCACATCCCAAATACCATTCCCGTTGAGGTCATCAATCAAGCTCACACTCACTCCACTAAGACCAGTTTCACCTGCGTCCTGCACTCCATCTCCGTTCTGATCTAACCAAACTCGATCTCCCACACTTCCCACTGGCGCGGCCGCTTCAGGCTGGTAACCAAAGTCTCCATTCACAAAGACCTCACCTCCACTCAAGACGATTGGCTCACTCTGGTTATCATTGGATCCCGGTGAGACATCAGTCATTCCAAAGTGATCAGGGTCCGCGGTCTGAGTGTAGTCAGATCCCAAAATATCGTGACTTGCTGATGAGCTATCAGTCACGGCAACGACATAGTCATCAGGTGCCAAGCCATTGAAGAAGTATGCTCCATTGGCATCGGTAGTTGTTGTCCCTACCACCGTATCGTAGATCCCATCTCCATCAGGGTCACTGTAAAGAGTCACTTCCACTCCACTCACAGGAGTCTCTCCGGCCTGGAAAATCCCATCTCCATTCAGATCAAGCCAGATCAGATCTCCTAAAGCTGCAGTTGTTCCATCAACTGGAACATTATTGAAGCCAAAGTCTGCTGTCGAATTACTATCAGGATTGCTTCCTCCGACACTGACAGGATAACCATAGTCTCCATTGCCTGGGTCACTACTGTCGTCCTGGTTCCCAAAGTCACTTCCTGGATTGGTCAATGTGGTTTGCGTAAATCCACTCGGTAACGTCCCGTCGTTAATTTCGACGAAGTAGTCGCCTGATGGCACTTCGCTGAATAGGTAGTTACCATTCGCGTCGGTCACTGTGGTATCGACCACATTACCCGCACTGTCATAAAGCGTCACTCCGACGTTCGGCAACCCTGGCTCTCCAGCATCTTGGATTCCGTTGCCATTGAGATCATGCCATACAAAGTTGCCAATCGAACCAACTGGCGGACTAATCACACCAAGATCGATACTCAAATTGTTATCGCCAGGTGCTAAGGTCACGACCTGGCTACGCCCGGTCGCAGGGTCAGCATCACTGTCAGTATTGGTGTCATCTGCTCCCGCTTCTCCATCAACATTCTGCGTCGTCGGCAGGTAGCCTGCTGGCAAGGTTCCTAAATCAAATTCCACTTCGTAGTCCCCTGCAAACAAGCCATCAAAGAGGTAGTCTCCATTACTATCCGTTGTCGTGGTGGCGACTAAGACCTGAGTCACCGCATCGTAGAGGTTCACCGTCACTCCCGCCACTCCAGGCTCACCCACATCTTGAAGCCCATTTTCGTTCTGATCAATCCACACCCGGTCTCCCAAGGTGGCTGGCAGTGCAAAGTATCCAAAGTCCGCAGTGTCATCATTAAGATCTCCCGCAGTCAAGCTCACTGGATACCCGGTTGGATTCTGGCTGTTGCCATCAAGACCCGCTCCACCCGAACTCGCACTCAATCCACTCAACACTCCAGCATCATCAGTGACCACCACGATGTAGTCATCAATCGGAAGACCCTCAAAGAGATACTCCCCACTTCCATCTGTCACCGTCGTGGCGAGAACAGTATCCTCAGGATCACTCAATCCATCTCCATCAACGTCTCGATAAAGAGCCACTGTCACTCCTCCAATCCCTGACTCTCCCACTTCCAACAAACCATCTCCATCTGCATCATTCCAAATCGTCGTCCCAATCGTTCCGCTTTCCGGAGAGTTATACCCGAAATCTTGATCCAAGTCTTCAGGCGAGGCGCTAGTCAAAGTGACCATACTTTCGTTGTCGAATCCTCCATCCTGATCAAAGGTGCTTGCGAGATTTTGAAGAGCACCACCTGGATCAAAATTCGTAGCAGGAATGACCACAGTGTAGTCTGCCCCAGGACCTCCGACACCATCTTCAAGAGGCAAGCCATCAAAGAGATAAGTGCCATCAGGACCTGTCGTAGTAGAAGCAATAATCATACCCTGATCATCATAAAGTTCGACTAAGACTCCTCCGATTCCTGGACCACTCTCATTCTGAGAACCATCACCATTTGCATCAAACCAGACAGTGTCTCCGATCGACCCAGTTTCAGTGACCAAAGGATACCCAAAATCCTGCTCGGTATCATTACGTGTGCTCGCATCAGTCACATCCAAACTCACACTTGATTGATTGTCAGTTCCACCATCACTTCCACTCTCGGTTGGAACAGGTACCAAATTGGAAGGCAAAGTAATTGGGTCAACAGTCACCGTATAAGTGATTGCAGGGTCTGGATTAAGCCCTTGAAACAAATAATTCCCGTCAGCATCCGTGACAGCTGTCACACTACCACTCCCCCCACTCAAAGTGAC
>JAHDGN010000014.1:0-17090 GCA_020627645.1 Akkermansiaceae bacterium | reverse complement strand
GGCTCATTAGGGTCCTGAACACCATTTCCATTGAGGTCAATGTAGACTGTATCTCCAATACTCCCCACCGGATTCACTGGATCAGTGGGAGGATACCCAAAGTCTTGATCATAGTTGGCTGGATTTCCGGCATCCAAAGTAACGGAACTCGAATTATCCCCATCCGCTTCTGGATCACCACTGGGTGAAATGTCATACCCCACAGGCAACGTTCCAGGATCGACGACCACGGTGTAGTCATCAAATGGCAGCCCTGCAAAAATATAGTTCCCGTTCACGTCTGTGGTCGTAGTCGCAATGAGAGTCGTTCCAGTAGCATCGAACAAAGAAACCGTTACTCCCGAAATCCCTGGTTCACCACTATTCTGAGTTCCATCACCGTCATCATCAGCCCAAATCGTATCTCCAATCGCCCCTAATGTTCCTCCCGGCTCAAAGCTAAAGTCTTGAGCACGGTCAGCCGGTGAAGAAGCACTGAGCACCACCCCGCTCTGATTGTCAAAACCACCCGACCCGTCCCCATCGTTGTCGAAAGTTGGAGTAGGCAGATAGCCAGCTGGCAAGGTTGCTGGATCCACCTCAACAATATAGCCACCATAAGGCAATCCATCGAAAAGGTAGTTACCATTCATATCAGTGACCGCAACCGCAATTGCATCAGCAGAATCAACCGAGCCATTCCCATCACGATCATCAGGCTGACCATCCTGATCATCATCAGCATAGAGATACACGGTGACTCCAGATAAACCAGGCTCTGCGCCTTGGCTTGTTTGATCTCCACCTCCACCATCAAGGTCAGCCCAAATAGTATCCCCGATTGAGCCTCGCGGATCACCCGAAATATAACCGAAATCTTGATCCAAATCATCAGGATTACCGACATCGATCGTACTAGCACTAAGATCTGGGGAACCCCCCACCCCATTGGAATCAAAGGTTTGAGTCAATCCACTCAACGCACTCCCCGTATCGTTCACCCACACCAAATAATCTCCAAATGGCAGACTCTCGAAAAGATAGTTGCCATTGACATCAGTCACCGTGGTGCTGATCAGAGGTTCTCCTGAATCCCAAACCCCATTCCCATTGAGGTCATCAATAAGGCTCACACTAACACCTTCAATGCCAGGTTCCCCCCCATCCTGCACCCCATCCCCATTTTGGTCGACCCAAACAAAATCTCCGACACTTCCAAGAGGTGCTGTCGCTTCTGGCTGATAACCAAAGTCTCCATTCAAAAAGACTTCTCCTTCTGTTAAGACAATAGGCTCACTCTGGTCATCGTTAGCCCCGGGTGACGGGTCGGTCACTCCAAAGTGATCGGGGTCCGCTGTCTGAGTATAGTCCGCTCCTAAGATATCATGACTTGCCGAAGAACTATCAGTCACTGCAACCACATAGTCATCTGGTGTCAGCCCCCCAAAATAGTAGTTTCCATTTGCGTCTGTCGTCGTGGTGGAAACCACAGTATCATAAACTCCATCTCCATCAGGGTCACTAAACAAAGTGACCTCAACTCCAGAAACCGGTATCTCACCAACGTCTTGAATTCCGTCTCCATTCTGATCAATCCAAATCGTGTCACCTAGGGCCGCCACCGATCCCCCAGTTGGCACAGGACTGTAGCCAAAGTCCGCCGTCACATCATCACCTGGATTGCTGCCACCAATTGAGACCGGATAGCCATAATCTCCATTCCCGGGATCACTACTGTCATCTTGGTTCCCTAAATCACTGCCCGGATTTGCAAATGGAGTTTGAGTAAACCCAGTCGGCAAGGTCGAATCATTGACTTGAACAAAATAATCTCCGGCCTGGAGATCTGTGAAAAGATACCCTCCCTGCGCATCAGTCACAATCGTATCAATGAGATTACCCTGAACATCATAAAGATTGACCTCTACATTTGGAATTCCCGGCTCACCCGGGTCTTGAATCCCGTCCCCATCAGCATCAAGCCAGACAAAATTCCCAATCGACCCAACAGGCGGACCCACAATCCCCAAATCAAGATTGAGGTTGGTCTCACCCGCAACCAGACTGAAGACGTGAGTACGACCAGTCACTGGATCAGCATCACTGTCAGTATTGGTGTCTGTAGCGCCATTATCTCCGTCCGCGTTCTGAACCGTAGGAGTGTAACCAAATGGAAGTGATGAATAGTCGAACTCAATTTCATAATCCCCAGCAAACAAATCATCAAAAAGGTAATCTCCATTAACGTTTGTTGATACCACACCAAGCAGGCTCTGAGTATTCGCATCATAAATCCGGACTGTCACACCTGGCACCCCTGCCTCTCCCGCATCTTGGATTCCATTTCCATTGCCATCAATCCACACCCGGTCTCCAACACTCGCTAAATCCTCACCGAAATTGAAATCCACCCCCCGCTCACCACCCGCGAGAGTGATGCCCGTGATGCTATCCGCCCCAACAACACCTTGATCAACTTGAGCCGCACTTGGAGACACTGTCGTATCAATGATATTCCCAGCATCAGTATTGATCGAGAGCCAGCCCGGAGGCTGGGTCTGAGTCACATCATAGGTTCCCGGATTGATTCCCGAATAGCTATAATTCCCATTCGAATCAGTCACCGTAGTGAGATTCACGGCATTACCAAAAATATCCGTTCCCGTGAGAGTAATGGTAACTCCTGGAATTCCAAATTCTCCCAAGTCGTAGTTGTCACGATTACTCGAATCACTATCACCATCAACTCGATCATCATCATGATAAACCGTTCCACTCAAACTAGAAAGCTGAGTCAGAATCACATCCACTTCGGCCGAGTCGCTATTATCTCCAAGATCAGTTTCCGCACTGGTTGTCTGAATAGTCGCAATATTGAGCTGAGTCTCTAGCCAATTCGCAGTCATGTATGCCTGATCCACTGAAAAATTCACGGTGATCGTTCCAGTCTGACCAGGAGTTAATGTGCCAGCATTGAAGGTAAAATCATTAGCCCCTCCCAAAGTCCCAGAGGTTACCGAATCAATAATTAATCCCGGAGGGAGCGTGTCCGCAATGACCACATTTTCAGCGTCGCCGTTCCCGTTGTTCCCATAGGTAATCGTAAAGCTACCATTTCCAAAAAGGTCGACCACGGGACTATCCGACTCTTTGGTAACATAGACATTCGCAAGACCCGACACGTCAGTCACCACGGTCAGTACTGTGTCAGAGTTATTGTCGTAGTCAGTTTCCTGACGGTCATTTGCAATCGTGACGACATTCGTAAGACTTTCACCAACTCCCGCAGACGTTTCAGCAACCTGGATCGTAATACTACCGGTTGCTCCAACAGCCTGATCCCCAAGATTCCAAATGAGAGCGGTTTGACCACTTCCTTGGAAATCACTATCGGTGGTAGTCGGAGCCAGTGACGCGCTTAAGAAATTAGTGTTGGGCGGCACCACATCTGTGAGAACAACGTTAATCGCCTCTTGCGGCCCCAAGACTTCCCAATCGACGGTGTAAGTGATTGTCGCATTGTCGGTATCGACAACCGCGCCAACGTCGACCGATTTACGAACAACAAGATCTGTCAACCGAATATTGATACTGTCATCGGCACTATTATTGGCAGTATTGTCATCGATCTCCGGCGTCGAAGTGGAAATTGAAACCGTATTGTCGATTGTCGTCTGACCGAGCGGAGCAGGATCATCAACTGTCACTTGAAAGGTAAAACTTGGAACATTTGTGCTAATGTAAGTTGCCTGCCAAGACCTCAACTTTGGAATCTCAACCCCCTCTGGGGCTTTTAATTGTGCCACGAGTTGAAATGCTGAGACGGTCGAAGCATCCAAACTACTGATATCGATCACCCCACTTTCAGCCTCGATCGGACCAAGAAGCGGACCTCCAAGACTCTCCTTATCGAACTGTCCAGTGAAAGTTCCTGTTGGGAAAATAGAATATTCAATCGAAGCCCCATTCGGAATGTCTTCAACAACCAACAATCGATCCCACGAACTCACCGTTCCTCCGGAATCTACTTCATCAGTGTAAACTAACAAACCATCAGCATATAGATCAGTCTGCCACTTGTTCAGCAGGTAACACTCGATGAGATTCTGGTCACTAGTTGAATCAGCATCATTTCGAAGAATAAACTCACGAATTGTTCCCTGGAATGGAAATCCGCCGCTTCCACTCTGAACCTGATCATGAAAGACCGTGCTTTGCTCAAGGTTGCCAATTCCAATTCTGTTTCCATGCGACGAAACTGGAGATTGAAATCCACTTTGATCAAAAACTCGCTGCCCATTAAGTGACAAAGTGCGGTTGTCATCCCGAACTTGAAAAACAGCAACATAGTCAGTTTCAGGCTGGATTGGCGAATTAGCTTGCAACCCCAAACTCCCCCCATTGTAGGCTCTAGCATGCAAGACTCCGGCATCAATGTAGATATTGAGACCGTTAGTTCCTCCACCTTGCTCGTAAAGAACTTGTCGAACAGTCACATCCGTACCAGTTCTGAAAGCCATATAATAAGTTTTCTCTCTAAAACTGGAGGTGTTGATCGCACCAGAATTCGGGACCAGGAAAAAGTCTCCCGCGTCAGGAAAATCAATCCCGCCATCTGGGTTCAGTGAGGGCTCGTTTCCAGCGCTTGGGGCCGCGTTGTGATTGTTGCCTGTTAAATCATCCCACTGAGAAACCCCATTTGCATTCGTTGTGATCGATCCACTATTGGCACCATCAAACCAAAATTCAGAAGTAATGGGCAAATCTGATCCGAGCGGGATATCCGAAGGAACGATTCCTCCATCAAAGTTTGCTGGCGCAGGAAGCACCGGGAACGAAACCTCAAAGGAGTCCGGGGCAGTCTCATTAGGCTGGAAAGTGGCAGTTGCACCAGCAGGCACTTGCAAGCTACCCGGCACATATGTGGTTCCTGGCGGTATGATCTCACTAATCACAACATCATCTGCATCAGCATTACCAACGTTATTATACTCAATAGTATAAGTGAGAACCTCTCCAGACTCCGTCCACAATTCATCTCCATCCGCAACGTTCACTACCGACTTACCAACCAATATTTCGGGGCGGAAAATCGCAGTAGTGACCAAATCAACATTATTACTTGTGACTTGTTCTGCAGGATCAGTGTCAACCTGACGATCAACAAACACCGTGGCACTATTCGATAGCGCCGAACCATTCGGAGCATCGCCTGACACCGCTCCCTGAATGGTAAAGCTCACAGTAGCTCCCACCGGCAATCCAACATTCCGATAAAAGTCAGGATCACCTGAGATCGTACTCCCAAAATGCCAAGTCACCACATCCCCTCCTTGAGGAGTAGCGTTACTAATGGTCGCGTTAACGGGAATGGTAATTGGGCCACCTCCGGCATCAACCAAAGCTGTCGGAACTCCACTTGCGTCCACAGCATCAACAGTTGAGAAACCATTAAAAGCAGCAGGATCAGGAACAAATTGGGCAGGCAATGTATCCTCAAGGCGAAGCCCGTAAGCAATCCGAGTCCCAGTATTGGTCACAGTTAAAGTGTAGCTGATCGGGTCGCCCGGTCGCAGCCCTGGGACTGCTCCTTCAACGCTCGCAGTTTTGTCAAGAGCCACATCGACTCCCGGGATTTGGGTCTCTGACGAAGCCACGTTATTGTCGGGACCATCATTCGGATTATCTAAGTCATCCTTCTCCGTACTGGTCGTAAATATCGTCACCGTATTTGTATATGTGACACCAGGCAACGCACTTTCAGGCACCGTCGTGTTTACTAAAATCGAAGCATCAGGTGCCAACGCTGCAAGAGTTCCAATATCAAAAACGATAAAGGTTGGGTTCACTGGCGGTGTTGTCACCCAACCGGCACCACCAGACCCCGATGTAAACGGAGGAGCACTTGGTTGATCCGTATAATAGGCTGTCACACCTGATGGGATCACCACATTGTTGAAAGTGAGACCAGCGGGAAACTCGTCGAGCAAATAGACATTATCCGCAGACTGATTTGTGAGATTTCCATAGGTAATGGTCCAATTGAAAACATCTCCTGGTTGAACAATACCAGGAGAACTCTTTGTCACCCTTGGATCTGGAAAAGGAATGTTAACCTCCTGTTCGTCTTCGTTTTCAAAATTTGGATCTTCAGGGTCAGATGTTGTAATCACCACCTCATTACTGAACTGGCTCCCTGAGGCACCCGTCACATCAACTTGATAGCTGATAAAAATATCTGGTGACTGAGCTGGTAATTCTCCGACCACACCACCCGTCTCTTGAAGCGAGGTCCAGGTCAAGACCTGATCACCGGCAGACGGATCATCCAAAATAGTATAACCCGGAGTAAGCATTTGGGTGCTACCCTCAACAAAACTCATCCCCGCTGGCAACGTATCGGTAATCACTACATCCCCCGCAGAATTGAGCCCTCTGTTGGCGACCAAAAGCGTGAAAGTAAGACGCTCTCCATCATTAGGCTGAGCATTGTTGACGATTTTACTAACCAGCAAATCTGGATTTGCAATCGTGACTGGGTCGCTATCCGAAACCACCACCGATGATCGCTCATTTTCCGCATAACCTTGGACAAGATTGATCGCATCCGTTCCAGATGGAGTCGTCGAAACTGGGGTAACATTGAAAACGATAACCCCACCCTCTCCCGAAGCGACATTGGTCTTCAAAGCAGGGGAACCAGCGACCCGAATCTCAACACGAGTGCTCCCGTCACTTTGAGCTGTTAAGGTCACGTTGGGATTCGCCGTGATATCAATCGGGCCGGCAGGCTGCCCCCCTACCACCGCGGCAGAATTCCATTCGTGGGTGATACTATTGAGAGAAACCTCAGCAGGCAAGGTGTCAGTAATGGTGACGATATCGTCAGCAAAACCCGAATTATTGAGATAAGTCACAATCCAATTAAAGCTTTCAGCAGAGGTCACCACCTCCCGATCACTCACCTTCGATATTTCTAGTCCAGGGAACGCTTCGATCGTTGTGATCACTTCATTTCCCACGGCTTGAAGGTTAGAGTCAGAAAAGATCACCAATTCATTAAAGATCAACGTGCCCGTTGGCGATCCAGCAGTGGCTCCACCTGAACCATCATCATCATTGGTCACCGAAAAACTAACCTGTTTGTATTGCGGAGAAACAACCAACTGATTTGGCGCAAGAGTTGGGTCATCAACCCTATAAGCAATCCAAGTAGTCTGATCACCAAACGGACTTGTCCAAACATCATCACTAAAATCACTTGGGGTCCCCCCATCATTAAGAATACCCAATGCGAAGTTGCTACTGATCACACCGAAATCAATTGGGTCAAGAACACTAATCTGGTTCGCTGGCATATTTGGCGGCAATTGATCAGTAAACCAAACCTCTTCCCCATTGGGCGCCGTTGCAGAAGCAAAACTTGTCCGGAAGGGAATACGGTCAACGACCCATGAATTTAGCGATGGAGCGGTTCCCACATTGCGGTAGTTGAGCTGATAGGTGATTGTATCCCCAGAACCAACCACATTGAGAACATCATCTTTGAACGTTTGAAGCGATGGACTCCCTGCTACCGAGCCTGTTGTTTGAACAGTCGCCGTAAAAGGAGCACAGGTATCGTCAAATCCCGTGAGCTCTGTCGTTACAGTATAGGTAGCAAGATTTTCAGTCCCAGGAGGAAACCCAAGCTCAAGCCCCACATCAACTGACTCACCAGGCGCAAGTTGACGCCCTAGCCTCATCTCCACCAAACCCGTAGCCGGATCAAAATTCTCAATCACCCCACCGGACGCACCCAAAATTGAGGGATAAGTCGGAACACCATTCACATTAAGCTGGCTCAGCTGCAACTTAACGTTGACATCTGTAAACGTATCTAACCCCACAAGACCGAAGTCAGGAGATTCGTTTTTAACCGTGATGCTGTAATCCGCAGTTCCAGGAATAATCACCACAGGACTCAAAGAAACCGCATTGGAATCGACAAAAAACTCTCCTAACTCGGGGCGAACCCTCGTGAAGTCTTCATCCTTATATTGAAGCGGGTTCACAAAAGCCGTCGGAGGATTTGGGCCCGATGCCTCATCATCGTCTCGACGATAAATATCAATCAAACCCCAGTTCGTAATGATGTAGTCCAGACAAGGGTCTGCTGGTTCCGCTACCTCAACATCAAAGCGAGCATACACCCGCGAGTTTTCCGAACCAGGATTGTTAAACGACGAGATCAACGTAGGCATATGAACCACCACCCATGTCACGGATGCGGGAGCCGTCGTACTCCAATCAGTTGGAGCACTCGGAAGGGCCGTATAATCAAATGGGGGATGAACCTCAGGATCATCAAAGGTTGGATCGCTGCCAGTGTAATACCAAATTGTTGCACCTTGGCTGGCAGTGATATCAGCATGAGTATTCCGGTCATGCAGAGATGCACCAATAAAATTAACCTCGCTTGGAATGCGATCAAAGAAAACGACATCCCTCAGTTCAACAAGACCACAGTTCTCGATATTAAGACGATAATGAACCGGGTCACCGATCTTGACCGGGACGACCCCATCAGCAGCGGTGCAGTTGGGATCCTGTTGGTTGGGCGCAAAATGCGGAAAATATCCAGCCTTACAAAAACATCCTCCAACCGGAACCTCTACCAAAAGAGGTAAATCATCGGTGACTAATTCTGTCTGATCCGAATCAAGACCGGCCGTATTCGTGAAACGTGTCCCCCGGGGAACAGTGCTACTCACCTCCACTTGAAACTCCATCGAGTATCCATCTCCTGGCTCCAAAACCCCTAAGTCCCAATAAATACTATTTGCCGGCACATCTGTTGTGTGAACCGTAGTTGGCGTAGTGGTCCACACCCCAGGAACATCAATACGAGTCCCATCAGCCTTGATGAGAACTCCGACAGGGGTGATCGTGGGGTTACCTCCCCCTTGATCAACCAACCAGCTATCGCTCAAGTCCCCATCTCCATTCGGATCCACAAGCTCTGTCAAATCGTCATAGAGCACCGTGTTGTGCATTCTCGAGACACCTTCTGGATTGAAATCATTCCCATCAACAGGACCAAACGGATCCCTGATTCGAAATGTGACAGTACTGCCATCCAAAATGTAATTATCCTCGCCAATATTGAAGACACGTGTGGCTCCAGGTGCTGCAACAGTAACCGTCTCTTTACTAAGTCTTGGGTTAGGAGTTGAGGTGATCGTCGTGCTCACCGGATCTGAAGCACGATCTGCCCCGTTGCTGACGTGGACATTTGCCGCATTATCATACACCGTTCCGTCCAAGGTCCCATTCGGAGCCGCCGCAAAAGCTTGTAACACAAGGGAGTTACCCGACTTAATCTCATCAAAATACCAAACTAAAGAATGAGGCTCAAATGCCGAAAGTCCGGGAGGAAATGACGGAAGTGGAAGCCCCGTGGCGGCATCCGTTGTTCCATCCGCGGTATAGATTCCACCATCCGAAATTTGAAGAACCTCAATCTCGTCACTTTGACCATAATCTTGCGGAAAGGTAATGGTTCCCCTCGAACGAGTAGGAAGTGTATCCCAAATAATGACGTCTTGAGCATCAACAAAATTTGCGGAAAGCCTCAACTGATATGGGAACTGAACCCCTGCAGGTACAGTCTCGGGAGCAACTTTGTCAAAAAGAATCACCGTCAACGGATCCCACGAAAATTTAATCTCCTTTAACACAGGCGCCGTGGTCCCCCTCACATGGTCAATACGAACTCGGAGTCCTGGATAGGTGGCTGCATCCAAACTACTAATGTCCAAACAACCTCGAGCATCAAAATTGGACAAATCAAGATCAACAAAACCAGCGATAGGAGCATCTCCATTAGCAGGATCAAGAAGGGTAATGTCCAAATTGGTAAGATCAGAATAACTTGCATCTAAACACAACTTTTCCCAGCCTCCAAAGCTTGGTGGAGTGACTGTGACTGTCGTCTGTGAACCGGAATTCTGCCCCCCAACCAAGCTGGAGCTTCCTGTAAATGGGTCTACAGCAACCTGACTTAGGTCAGAAGTTCCCAGCTCATCAGTCAGCGTATCTGTCCAACAACCAGCATTATTGTCGATCACCGGAGCTGCGTTCAAAAAACCCAATGACAAAATGAAACCAATACACCAAAACAATGGATCATTTAGCCGACTCACTAAAATTTTCTTTTTCATAACGGGGAAACTCAAAAAATCTCTAACTTCTAAAACTCACACAAAGGAAATTCACACAAACCACTCAAACTAGCGGGCACCCACAACACGGCGACGACGCCCCACCCAAAGCCACGAACCTATAAATAAAAATACAATCCCACTCGGCTCCGGGACAAAGTTATGGGTTCGCAAACCAAAATCAGTTGAGGTATCAGTATACTGGCCTCCCCCCAATGTCCCACCGTTCGCCCCACCCCAGAGAACTGTATCCACTTCTGACAAGAACCACGTGACAGGAAACTGGGCCTGCCCTAACAGAACCTCCGAAAACTCCCAATCCTCACCCGCCTGACTGGTGTAGAGCAACCACTCCGCATCCTCATCTGGAACATCTGAATTTCGAATAAACACATAGGCTTGGGAACCAGCTGGAAACATTGTTGCAGCGTTCGCATCCTCAGAATCTGAAGTTTGGCCTGGTAACAAATTCGCCGTCCCCGCAAATCTCCCCCCTGGACTTGCTCCCACGGGCTCGAACAAATCGTCCAAATCAACGTCTCCCGAAGTGATCGCATCAAAAACCAACCAGTTGCTGACCCAGGAGTCATAATTCGACAAGGTGGGGGTAAACCACGGTGTAAAAGTCCCCAACTCAACCGAAAAATCACTCAAGGTAATCGGAGTTCCATCACTCTGAATCAGACTCTGACCCAGAGCAGAAGTCCCCCAATCAACTCCCATCTGAGCTTTGGAAGCCTGTGAAAATGACAAAAAAATGAGGAAGCCTACGACAAACGGACTTTGCCTCAAAAATTGGGCGCCCAAAAAAGAGCCACCTCGGGAGGAGGGATTTCTAACAAACATACTGTAGCGGGTGTGTGCACCAAGATAGCTTTCTTGATACGACCTCATAAAACACCTAGCTCACTGATTTAGTCAATGTAAAAGAGCTATTTTTTAAGAAACTCTTAATAATCTCATAGAACGAACCGAACTTTAGATGACAGAATACCCCACGGCGAGCACTCCAAACCAACGGTCAGGCCCTAACCAGGAGGTTTCCAGAGGTGCCGCTAATTCAATAGACGATAGTCAACTCGCCAAAACTTTTCGGCATCTCCATCCAGAGGCCTCAACACAGACGAACCCGATACTACTTCGTTAGAAGTGCTCGCGAATTCCCAATTCAACAAATCATCACTCTTCTCTAACCGAACTCTTACCTGAGGATGAATTAAACCGGGGACTGAAACCCCCTTACTCAAAGTCAAAAGTGGCCGAACCCTCATCAAATCACCAAAAACATGTGGATCTCCCCCCCTCGCGAATTCCTCCAAGTTGGAAAACCCATCTCCATCCGCATCCCCTGAACCATCTGACAAGCCCCTCTCTTGCAGCCAGCCCCCAAAGATCCCGCTAAAGGCCGGAGCACTTACCAATTCTGATCGAAGATGCTCAGTTGCTGAGCCCAAAATAACCTCCCCCACCACCGCAACCGTCCGATCATCGGTCGTCTCAAACAACCTAGGAAACTCAACCGGAATCGTGAGGTCAGGCCACGTCCAAGCAGGACTGGTCAACAAGATCCAATTGCCCCGATAATCCGCCAACCACATATAGACCGCCCCCTGAAAACTTTCGCCGTAACTAAAGACAGAAGAGAAACCTCCCACCACCTCGCTGTATTCTGTTGCATCTGCGGAACTCCAATGCTCACCCCATTCATCTGCATTTTCAGCCGTCGGGGTAAATGACCCAAAGCTTCCCAACTCCACACGGGCTGCTCCTGAAATCTGATCCATCGGAAACTCCCCCGAATTCCAACGAACCTGAATCGCTAGAAGCTGTTGAGCAAAGATAAGAGTGATGAACAAAAAAATCTTCACGACCCTCAAAGTCACACCGATCTCCTAAAGATGCAAGTCACCACTGACAACAACCCAAAATAGTCAAAATAAATCGCCGCCTCAACCTAACCGACCCCACCCTAAAGATCATCATAGGTGATGTGAGACACTCCATACTTCGCCATCACGTTCAAAATATCGATAACCCTCTGCTGCTCTACCTCACCAGCAACTCGAATCTTTACTCGAGGATCTTCACCGACCACCCTCGAGAAACCACAGTGCTGCTTCACAACTCTATCCAAAACTGGCAGCTCACGACCCTCAAGACCTTCATCTAACAATTTCAGACCACCTCCTTCCTCGATTAACATCACCTCCCTCTGCTCTGTAATAACCAAAGACAAAGGCGGCATCTCAGGTTGCTCCGTAGGCGTTGGCTCCGCGTCAGGAATCGTAGATGATATTTCCTGCTCTTTCCGCACAATTTGAGTGGTCACCAAAAAATAGATCAGCAACAAAAAACACACATCAATGAAGGAAGAAATATCCAACCCCGGCTCGTCTCTATCGAGTTCCTCTATTCTCTTTTTCCGTATCATAGTTCTATTCATAACGTTTCCACCATGATCTTTCTTGGACACAAACCGACCAAATCCAACTGGCCTTCAAAACACAATCAACATTCATACTCATCCCTTACCCTAAACTCTGCTGATGCCCCTATTCCTTAGAAGGGAACCTCCGAAATTTTTCATATTTCTTAGGAAGCTCATCTCCACCCCCTACAAATTGCTCCCACAAGGAAATCAACCCGATCGCCTCCCGAATATAAGACATTCCAAGAGAATTTTCATCATGATCCTCTGTAGCATAAAGCTTCATTGCCGTTTTCACTTCCTCTTGATCCATCAAAATACGCAAACAATGGAGCAAAGCCGGCTTCGTCAGCTCCTCTGATGCTGCAAAATCAGAAACCAACACCTTATTATAAGCAGTCAAAGCTTCGATCGGTTGACCCACCCCCTCCAATGCCAATCCATGTGCAAAGGACACCTGCGCCCTCAGCCCCCCCGACATTTTACGTTCAAGCCACTCCTCCCTTTGCAATACACCAGACAATCCTTTCCAATTTTTCTCCCTCACCCCATTCCAAACCACCCGATTGACTTCATACTGAAGCTGATGATCTTCCCGCAACAAACTGTCCGGCAGGAACTCACGCATCAACGACCCAAGTTGCTCCCAGTCCATGACCTTTCTCGCACATTCCATCTCATAGAATGAAGCCAGAGTCGCCGGATTACCCCTCATCCGACGAATTTTTCGAAAAGCCGCACCAGCAGCTCTAAACTTCCGAGCAGCATCAACATACTTCCGCTCTTTGAACAAACTCAACCCCTCCTCCACGACTGGAGGTTGAAACAAGTAGACATCACAGTTTTTGATCTTCTCCCGAATAGACAAAGAACGATATCGCTCCTGCCACTCAAACCGCCTTTGGTCAGCCGCTCTGATAAACCCTTTAAATGCCTGCACCTGACCGTTTTTCTGATCTTTCTTGGAGACCAAAATCATCGGCTTACGAATGTGCTCTGCACAGACGACATTGATACTTAACGCACTTCCCATAATCAATTGAATCAACCCCTTCATTTTTCCTTCTACTATTTTTTCTGTTTACAAATTTCTACCAAAGCAATTTCACTTCACCTCCTCTACCGTATCGGAGTGAGCCTCATACTCTTTGACGAGTTGGATCACTCTCCGATACACCTTATGCTCTTCTTCGCTAACTCGAGGGTTTTGCATCGCTTTCGATGTATCCTTTAGGTACTTTTTCCCGCTATCATAAGCAATCTGACGATCACTGATCCCCGAACGATTCTTTCCATTTCGCTCCCACAATAATTCCATCCAACGATGCACCGACGGGGCGGAATACTGAATCGATCCAGCCAAACTTGGCAGAAGAAAGTTCTGATAAGAGACAATCGCATCTTCAATCTTTCCACTTCTATCATGAGATTTCGCCAACAAAAAACGGCACTCAACATTCCTCATCCGAAATCTCCGATTGTTGATATACTCTCGAGCACCTTCAACAGCCTTTTGATAATCCTTAAGCTCAAAGTGAATCTTAGCAGTCCTATAAAGAGCTTCGGATTTTTGGCTCCGACTCCTTGACTCCACCCTCACTTTCTTTAACAACTGAATCGCCTCTCTCTTCTGGGCGCCTGTGCCATCAAGGGCATATGACTCAGCTAAGCCACTTAAGGCAGACAGCCGGTCATCCAAGGATTGCTTCCTCTCCAGAGCTTCCTGGAAATACCTCACAGCCTCGATGGGACTTCGCGTCTGATTGATATACTTTCCAATTTTGATCAAAACATAAGGACTCATTTTTTGAAGCTTGAACTCATCACCTTGCAGCTGCTCAAAGATCACCTTAATATCAGCCTTTGCTCGCATCACCCCCTTTTCATCCTTCACCCTCTCCGCTTTTTTCAGTTCCTTTTCAAATACCGAAACCATCGCAACCCTAAGCAAGGCACGAGTCGTGATATTACGTGAATCAATTCCTCGAAAATTGTAGTAATGATCTTTCAATTGCTCAGCAGAATGCTCAACAAGATAAGCCTCGGTATACGAACCGATCAGTTCTTCTAATTCGTCACCCTTGGGATCATCCGAGATGTCAGCAATCACCGTCTGCAAACGCTGCAATCCCTCCTCCCTTTTTCCCATTTCTACCATTCCTGGTAGGCCTGCCACCGCCATTTTCCCCTTGAGAATCGAATCCGGATATCTCTCCCAAAATTGATGATAATAACCAACCGACTCCTTGATCCTGGGGTTCTTCCTTCCAGCTGCGATCTCCTTCCCAAGCAAACTCGTCAAAAAATAAAGACACTCAGCTGCAACCGGGTCCGCTTTTCTCCGTTCGGCTAAGCGCAAGGCTTTGATGTAATATTCCTCAGCCTCAGAATTCCGCTTCAACGACTCAAGAATATTCCCTTTCAACGCTAGATTCGACTCCATCACAGAGACCCCAGGAAATTCCCTCTCCACGCGATTCACGAGTTCTAGTGCTGGCTCAAGTTCGTCCTGCGAATAGTGGCAGGTCGCCCGATCAAACAGCGCATACGAGTAATAATGGTTAGATCGCGGCTCCGGATATTGACGCAAAAATCGATCTAACAACCTGGCAGCAGCTCGATACTCGTATAAACGATAGCGATTCGCAGCTTGAAAGTAGGAAACTGCCATCAGCCTCATTTGATGAACAGACTCTTTACCATAGGTTTTGAGATATTGATCCAACAAAGGCTGGGCCACGGAGAAATGCGCCAGATAATGATGACTCCCCCCCAAAACATAGAGACAAAGTTCATGCTCATGAGATGGTTGACTCAGTTTCGGCATCATGACTTCAGCCAACTCAACACACTTTCTGAACTCCCCCTGATCAAACAAACTAAGAAGCATCATTTGACGCACTTCATGAACAAATCGACTCTCCGGAAAATCCCTCAAAAACAATGATCCATATTTTTCGGTCACAAAGACATCTCCAACGATTGCCGAAGTTCTCACCAAATGGAACAGGTTTTCTTCACGGATCTTTTTCACGAACTGCTCCCCATTCCCTCCGACTTGAGCGATCGCCGCATTTGGAAAATAGAGCTCCAATTGCTCATAAACCGCATAAGCTCCCCGCACATTTCCAGCCTGTTCATGAAGAGCGGCCGTATTCAAGTAGGCATAGATCTCGCTCACTTGACCATTGGAATCAGACTGCATCAGAGAAACCAAATCAGAATGAAGATTCTCTCTCTTCAAAACCATTGAACCATCTCGAATCACTCCGTCATATGACCCCAAAAGAGACAATCGCGCCCTAAGATCATCGATGACCGAAATCGTACTCGGAATCAAAGAATACAACTCGAACGATGTTTGAAACATCTCTGAATCATGAGCCTTTATTGCGAAATTGATCAGACGCCTCGAATAGCGATGGCCCTCAAAAGGGGCGAGTTTGATATGCGATCGATTCTTCGCGAGAAATTCTAGTAACTCACCCTCTTTTTTTAGCTCAATCGATTTCTTCACCAAGGTCTCGAACACCGGCATAATCGCAGCATTTGGCGTCTCCCACTCCACCTTGTTCTTTAGGGCTTTTTCCAAAAATCGATGACCTTGATCAAACTTTCCTAACTCGTAGTAATTCGTGGCCAAGTTCACGTGAAGAACACCGATATGATATGCGTCACGATTTTTATCACGCTCATTAAGAAATTGTTGATACAATTCAAGCGACCGTTTCCACTGCTCGGAACCCTTCGCAGCATCCCCCCACATTAAAAGGGCCTTCTTGTGATAAAAATTGACACTCGACTTCCGCCCCTCCTTAGATACCCGATTAGGGTATTTTTCATAACAAATCCTAAACGAATTCGCTGCCTCGTCGTACCTTTTCAGCTTTAACTCACATAGTCCTTTCTGATACCAAAACCACCCAAACCGAGGCCCTGAGGTCACCATAGCAAGCTTATCAAATTTTTCAGTTGCCGAGGAGAGAAGTGAATGCGCCTCTACCCATTGATTCTTCTTCATCGCTTTTGACGCCCGATCAGCATACTCATGAATTGCCTGGGCATGAGCCGCCCCAAAAGATCCAACAAAACACAAAAAAATAAAACGCAAAGATCGGCACGCATTCATAAAGGATAGAGGTGTGTAGAGAGAGTCAGGACGAAATAACGATAAAGATCGTACTATTTAGATTAACCAACAGCTCTCAGACCTAACAACGAATGAATCCACATAAATCTTAGAGTCAGTCTAAAAACTGACGAATAATACCATTTCTAATTTCAAAACGATAAAATGACGGAGCGATTTTGAGGATAGGCAAGGCAGGAGGGGGAACGGTGCGGACACCTCGACCGACCACAACCGCCGCACGTTCGAGAATACGCCCATTCCCTCTCAGATCCGCGAAGCACTACCTCAATAAAGATGCCTCCTCCGCAGAATCTGTGGGTGGAATTGGGTTCTGACAGCTACAGGTGGC
>JAHDGN010000382.1 GCA_020627645.1 Akkermansiaceae bacterium | reverse complement strand
TCATTTCCAAACTCCGGAAACGTCTCTCCTCCCGCTCCATCAACAACGTCCTCAAAAAATACCTCAAACTCTCCACCATCCCCTTCAACGTCACACCACACAAACTCCGCCACTCCTTTGCCACCCACCTCCTCGATCACGGAGCCGATCTCCGCTCCGTGCAAGCCCTCCTCGGCCACGCCTCCCTCTCCACCACCCAAATCTACACCCACGTCACCAAAGAACGCCTCCGACAAGCCTACCAATCCGCACACCCCAGAGCAAAATAACCAACCAAATCAATTCCCACCCAAAAAAGTTCATTCGAAAATTCCCACTTCAAATTCACCACTCAAAAATGTCCGGCAAACACGAACTCACCCGCAAACATATCGAAAGCGTCCTCCACGACCGCTCGCCCGAATCCCTCCACCAACAACTCCAACCCGATCTCGAAAACCTCCCCCCACGCATCCCCGTCACCGCCAAAACCACCACCACCCGTGCTCAAAAAATTTGGGAACACCTCAACCAACCTCATCTCAAAGAAACCCTTCTCGGCTCCCAAACTGACGAAGACCTCGCCCCTTACTCAGGCAACATTGAAAACCTTATCGGCACTCTCCAGCTCCCCCTCGGAATCGCCGGCCCCCTTCGCATCAATGGACTCTTCGCCAAAGGCGACTACCACATTCCCCTAGCCACTACCGAAGCCGCCCTCGTCGCGAGCTACCACCGCGGAGCCTCACTCATCACCGAAGCCGGAGGCTGTACCACCATGCTTCTCATCGAAAACGTCAACCGCTCCCCCGCTTTCAAATTCAACAACATGCCCGACGCCGGCAAATTTGTCCTCTGGGCCATGTCCAACATCGACAACTTCAAAAGCACCGCCGCCTCCACCACCAACCATGGTCAATTGATCGACGTTGGAACCACCATCGAAGGCAACACCGTTTACCTCAACTTCGACTTTCAAACCGCAGACGCCTCCGGCCAAAACATGGTCACCATCGCCACCCAAGCCATCTGCGACTACATCCAAGAACACACCCCAGTCACCCCCACCTACACCTACGTCGAAGCCAACCTCTCCGGCGACAAAAAGGCCAGCGCCCGCGCCTTCACTTCCGGCCGAGGAAAAAAAGTCACCGCCGAAGTCATCCTCCCCCCAGAACTCATCCAAAAACGACTCCACTGCTCCGTTCAAGACCTATGCCAATACTGGCTCACTTCCGCTCTCGGCGGAGTCATGAGCGGAACCATGGGCATCCACGGACACTTTGCCAATGGCCTCGCCGCCCTCTACCTCGCCACCGGACAAGACGTCGCCTGCGTCGCCGAATCCGCCATCGGAATCACTCGATTCGAAGAAACCACAAACGGCCACCTCTACGCCTCCGTCACCCTCCCCGGCATCATGGTCGGCACCGTCGGAGGCGGCACATCCCTCCCCCACCAAAACGCCTGCCTTCAACTCCTCAACCTCGCTGGCCCCGACAACGCCCGAGCCCTCTCCGAAGTCACCGCCGGCCTCATCCTCTCCGGTGAACTCTCCATCATCGGCGCCCTCGCCGCAGGACACTTCGCCCGAGCCCACAAAAACCTCGCTCGCGGAAAATATGAATCATAACGATAACGAAAGCCCCAAAACCATCATGCCAGCTTCTCAAAATTCACCTTCTCAGTTGAGCGGAATCAAAGACAACCAACGCACTCGTGGAACCGTCGGCCAATTCCTAGAATCCCAAATCCGAGAACATTCGGAACTCTCATTTGTCTCCGCCTATTTCACCGTCGGCGCCTTTAAAGCCCTCCAACACCATCTCGAATCTGCCCCCAGCCTCCGCTTCCTCTTCGGCGAGCCCTCCTTCATCGCACAAGTTGACTCCCATCACAAAACTCCACCCAACTTCAAACTCACCGACCAAGGAATCAAGCCCAACCACGCCCTGTCTCTGAGATCCGACGCTCGGGAATGTGCCAAATGGCTCAAAGAAAAAGTAGAAATTCGCTCCATCAAACGATCCAACTTCCTCCACGGTAAAGCCTATCACATCCAGAATGGAAACGCTTCCAGCGCCATCCTAGGAAGCTCCAACTTCACCGTCCCCGGCCTAGGCCTAGGCCACGAACTCAAAAACAACATCGAACTCAATCTCGTCGTCACTGACGACCGCGACCGCGCCGACCTCCTCGCCTGGTTTAACGAAACATGGAATGACCAAAACCTCACCAATGACGTCAAAGACGAAGTCCTCACCCACCTAGAGCGCCTTGCTCAGCCCAGCTCCCCCCGCTTCATCTATTACCTCACCCTCTTTCACCTCTTCCGAGACGCCATGGATCGCGATCTCGATGACGAAAACCATCTCCAGCAAACAGGACTCCTCGAATCATCCATTTGGAAAAAACTCTTCTCTTTTCAAAAAGACGGCGTCAAAGGCGCTATCAACAAAATTAAAAATCTCAACGGCTGTATCCTTGCCGACAGCGTCGGGCTCGGCAAAACCTACTCCGCTCTCGCCGTCATCAAATACTTCCTCGACCGCAACCAAAACGTCCTCGTCCTCTGCCCTAAAAAACTCCGTCAAAACTGGGCCATCTATCGCCCCACCCATCAACTCTGCCCCTTCCCCGAAGACAAACTCAAATTCGACCTACTCTCCCACACCGACCTCTCCCGTACCGCTGGCGAGTCCGATGGTCACGACCTCAATGAATTCCGCTGGGACGCATATGACCTCATCGTGATCGACGAATCACACAACTTCCGCAACAACGCCGTCGGCTCTGAAAAAGACGATGGCACCACCACTCGCACCCGCTACCAAAGACTCCTCGAAGACGTCATCCAAGCCGGCGCCAACACCAAGGTCCTTCTCCTCTCCGCTACCCCCGTCAATAACGAGATCTCGGACCTTCGAAACCAAATCTCTTTCATTGCTGGTGGCGATGTTGCTCGCTCTGAAAATCCCGCTCATGACTCCGCTTTCCAACGCTCGCTCAACATCCGCAGCATCAAAGAAACCTGCCGCACCGCTCAACTCAAATTTACTCAATGGGCTAAACAACCCGACACCGACCGCAAAACCTCTCACCTACTCAACCAACTCGGCAGCGACTTTTTCACCCTTCTTGATGGCCTCACGATCGCCCGCTCTCGAAGCCAAATCAAACGACATTACTCTCAAGAGCTCTCCCAACTCGGCGGATTCCCAGAACGCCAAAAACCCATCTCCAAATACCCAGAAATTGACACCCAGGGACAATTCCTCACCTTCTCTCAACTCGACGAAAAAATCTCTGATCTCACCCTCAGTCTCTACCACCCATCGCTCCAACTTCGGGACGACCTCCCCCCTGAGGTCAAAGAAGCCTACGAGCAACGGATCGGAAATTTCACCCAACAAGGGC
>JAHDGN010000013.1:2169-21018 GCA_020627645.1 Akkermansiaceae bacterium | reverse complement strand
AATAGAAGCTTGTTGATTTGGAGGCGGCAATTCATTCGGTTTGCGGTTTTTTGTTATTGGAAGCGGAAAGGCGTTGTCCAGTTTCGCGGTAGCGATTTTGTTCAGCAAGATCACGAAGGTGTGAAGCGGCGGCCCAATCGGTGAATCGCATGTCGAATAAGCTCATGGGATTAGGGTGGGAAATGAATGGTGGGTAGGTGATTATAAAGAAGTGGTGGGATTCGAGGGGGAAGAGGTGGAGTGAGGCTTGATGGCAAGAGTTTGTGGGGGCTTTGTTTTGTGGGGAATGGTTGGGGGGCTTGGAGACTGGAAGTCTCCGCCACGTTTTTATCGGAAAGTCACCGGGAGAGATTTCTCTAGGTGGGTCCTGAGCTTTTCATGAGCGGTGTCGACTTCTTTTTGTTTTAGGGTCCCTTTGTCGGATCGGTAGCTGAAGGAGTAGGCGATGGATCGTTTTTCAGCGGACATTTTTTCTCCTGTTGGGTCAGAGAATTGGTCGAAGCAGACCGTTGAAACAAGGAGTGGTTCTTGGTGTTTGGAGAGGGCTTTTTCGATTTCGGCATTGGTGGTGGTGAGGGGGATTTCCATGGCGATGTCTCGGCTGGACCCGGGGAATTGAGGAAGAGGGGTGACTTGAAACATGTCCTCCGTGAGGCCAAGGATTTTCTTTTGATCGAGTTCGGCCAAGTAAACTGGAGCGTCGAATCCAATTTCGCGGATGCGTGATGGGAGAACTTGGGCGAAGGTGCCGATGGGTTTGCCATCGAGTTGAATGTCTCCGGCGAGGAGGAATCCGTCACGAGGGCGGGTGGTGAGTTGGATCTTGCGACCGCCGAGGGTAGATTGGATTGCGGCTTTGAGGTCGAAGAGGTCAATGGGACGGTTTTGTCCGCGGGCCCAGGAGAGAGGGGCGGCTTCGCCTCCTAGGAGGATGCCGATGGAGTGAGCTTCAAGGTCAGTGGCTTTTCCGCCTCCGACATTGCGGAATTGTTTTCCGGTTTCGAAGAAGCGAAGGGTTTTGGCTCCTTGGCGGAGATTGTTTTCGGCCGTTGCGAGGAGGCCAGGGGTGAGGGATGGGCGGAGGATGGCGTGATCTTCGCTGAGAGGGCGGGCGACTTTGACGAGGTCTCCGTCTTGGAGGGGGCGGAGGGGGAGACAATCGCGAAGTTGGTTTTCGGCAATGAGTTTGATGGTCTGGGTTTCGTAGAATCCAAGGGCGACAAGCCGTTTTTTGAGGTCGAGGAGTCGATCGTAGTCACGGTCGATGGGGGATTCGTCGACGGCGTGTCCGCCGGTGCGAGAGGGGACGTTTTCGAGTCCGTGGACTCGAGCGACTTCTTCGATGAGGTCGGCGGAGCGTTCGAGGTCTGCTCGCCATGAGGGGATGTGCCAGTTTTTTTGGTCTTCGGAGGTGAGTCCGAGTCGGGTGAGGATTGCGGCAGCGTCTTGGAGGGAGATGCTGTGGTCCATGAGCTGGAGAAGACGATCGACGTCAAGTTGGACATCGGGTAGAGGGTCCGGGAGTTGTCCTGCGGTGATGGTTTTTGGGGCGATTTCGCCTCCGGCAATTTCGAGGATGAGGGCGGCGGCGAGGGCAGATCCTGGGAGGACGTTTTGAGGGTCAACTCCACGTTCGAATCGGTATGAGGAGTCGGAGGTGAGGTGAATACGGCGAGAACTACGACGGATTTCTGAGGTGGTGAAGTAGGCGGATTCGAGAATGATATCGGTGGTGGAGTCGGTGACGCCGCTATCGAGTCCGCCCATGATGCCGGCAAGGGCGAGGGGGGTATTGGTGGAGTCGGAGATGAGGCAGTCGTCGGGAGTGAGGGTGTAGGTCTCTTCGTCGAGAGCCTTAAATGATTCACCTTCTGTGGCTTGGCGGATGTTGATGTTGCCGGTGACTTTGGAGGCGTCAAAGGCGTGGAGTGGTTGTCCGAGTTCGTGGAGGACGTAGTTGGTGATATCGACGATGTTGTTGATGGGGCGTAGACCGATGGCTTCGAGTTTTTTGATCAGCCATTCGGGTGAGGGGGCGACTTTGATGTTTTTGATGGAGAGGGCGGAGTAGAAGGGGCAGGTGGGGGAGTTGAGGGTGACAACAGAGGGGTCTTCGGTCGTTTCGGTCGGGTGTGACTTTTCGACTGGTATGGTGGTGGTTTGGAGGAGGGCGGCAAGTTCGCGAGCGAGGCCGGAGTGTGAGAGGAGGTCGGGTCGGTTGGGGGTGATTTCGACTTCGATGAGGGTATCAGAATCGAAGTAGTTTTGCACGGGGGTGCCGGTGGGTAGTTCGGGGTCTAGGATGAGGAGGCCGTCTTCGATGTCGGTGAGTCCGATTTCGGATCCGGCGGCGAGCATGCCTTTGGATTCGACGCCTCGCATTTTGGTTTCGCCAATTTTAAATCCGCCGGGGAGTTCGGCTCCGGGGAGGCAGCAGGGAACCTTGTCGCCGACTTTGTAGTTGGTGGCCCCGCAGACGATTTGGCGGAGGGAGCCTTCACCGGCGTCGACTTGGGTGACTTTGAGGCGGTCGGCGTCTGGGTGTTGAACGGCTTCTTTGATCTCGGCGACAACGATTTGATCGGATTTGACCCCGATTTCTTGGAGTCCTTCGATTTCGATGCCAGCGAAGGTGAGGAGGTCACAGACTTCGTCGAGGGAGCGGGAGCCGAAGTCGAGTCGTTCTTTGAGCCAGTTGAGTGAGACGTTCATTCGGGGGGGAGTTTCGGGATCCGGGAGGAAGATGCAAGAGGCAAGAAGGGGAATTGAAGTGTGTGTGGACTTTGGGTTGAGGGGGGAGGAACCACGGAACTCGCGGAAAGGCGCAGAAAGGGGGGGAGGTTCCTGCAAGATGAAGGTTAGGTCCGCTAATCTCGCGAATCAGGGACGAATGGGGGATGAGGGGCGCGTGGTTGAGGAAAATGTTGCACCGTAGCGATGCTAGGATTGGAAGTTTGTGGCTTTTTGAGAAATGTGCTTAGCGACCGTGTTTAGAAAGGAGGGAGCAAATTTCTTCGTGTTTACGAGGAAGTGCGTGGCTTTGTGGTGTTTCGTTGAGGTCGTTGGTGTAGTTGGGGTCTGCTCCTGCTGAGAGGAGAAGTTTGATGACTTCGAGATGACCACCGGCGCAGGCTTTGAAGAGGGGTGTTTCGTCCAGTTCATCGATAAAGTTTGGGTTGGCCCCAGCATCTAGTAGCGTTTTGCAGATGTCGGTGTGTCCAAGTTGAGAAGTGACAATGAGGGGAGTCTCGTCACTGTCTAATCCGTCGGGTTTGGCTCCTTTGGAAAGCAGCCAGCTGACGGTTTCGAGTTGGTTTTCGACGGCGAAAAAATGGAGGGCGGTCTCGGTTTTTCCGTAAACTGGTGCGTGGATGAGCTGGGGATTCTTTTTAAGAATTTGTGCCGCTTCGTCGAGATTGTTTTGGAGGGCGTTTCTGAATTCGTAGGCACCAGGCATCATGGTTTTTCAGGGAAGAATTTTTGGAGGGTTTGTGGGGGTGGGGGTGAGGTGAGAAGGGAGGTGATGATGAGGGTTCCTGCTCCGATCACCCACATGATGGCGGCGGGGACGATACCAGCGACAAAGTATTCGCCTCCGAATCCAGATTGCCAGAAGAAGAAGAGCCAGGAGAGGAAGACGGAGATGATGCAGGCCCAAGCTCCGGCGGCTGTGGTGCGTTTCCAGTAGAGGGCGGCAAGCACGAGTGGGGTGAGAGCGGCGAAGCCAGAGAAGGACCAGATGGCGAGATCGAAGATGTTTTGATTGATGAAAAGAAGGGCGAGGAGGTAGGTGATGACGACGATTGAAACGACAAAGGTTCGTGCGAGGAGGAGTTTGGAGCGGTCGGAGATTTCTTTTTTGCGTCCATGGAGAACGATGTCATTGGTGAACATGGTTCCGAGGCAGAGGAATTGAGAATCGAGGGAGGACATGATGGCGGCGAGAATACCGGCGGTGACGAGCCCGACGATGAGGGGGTCTTGTACGAGCTTGCCGACCATGATGGCGAGGACGGCAGAAGGTTTGGCCTCGGAGGGGACTAGGTTAGGAATGGTGGCCCAGGTGCCGATGAGAACACAGGGGACCCAGACGATCATGATGCAGATGGGGTGGGCGATGACGGTGAGTTTGAAGGAGTTGGCACTTTTGGCAGTGAGCCAATGTTGGAAGAGATGGGGGAACATGCCGACGGAGAGGGGGATGAACATGTAGGTGAGGAAGGTGATTTGGGAGAATCCGACGTGTCCGTCGCCTGAAGGGGTCCGGACTTTATGAGTGTCTTTTGCTTGTTCGATGGCGGCGTTGAGTCCTCCAAGTTTGTTGGAGATGAGGTAGAAGGCGAGGATGCCGATGATCATGAAGACGATGGTTTGGAAGGTGTTGGCCCAGGCGGCGGCGCGGGATCCTCCGGCGAAGATGTAAGTGAGAACGACGGCGCAGATGACGAGTCCGGTAAGCCATTCTGGGATGCCACCTTGGGTGGCTTCAAAGAGTTCGGGGAAGAGTCCGGGTTTAGAACCTTTGGCAACGGTGACACCGCGGACGGTTTTGCCGGCGCCGATGATGCCGATGAGGAGGTAGGGGATGACGAGGAGAACAAGGATGGGGAATAGAAGGTAGCCGAGGCGGGGGGAGTTGAAGCGGTCGCGGAAGAATTGGATTTGGGTGACGTAACCGTATTTTTTGCCGAGGGACCAGAGTTTGAGTCCAATGAGGAAGAAGCAGGCGGCGTGGATGAGGCCAGAGGATGAGGCCATTAGTCCGTAGGTTCCGATGCCGCGCTCGAAGGCTTTGCCGGTGGATCCGACGAGAGCGAAGGCGGTCATGGTGGTGCCGAAAACCGACATGAGGAGCATGAAGGGGCCGATGGAGTGACTGGCGACGAAGTAGTCGCGGGAGGTTCCGCGGAAGAGGCGTTTTGATCCAAGGGCGAGGAGGAGGAGAAGGCTGAGGTAGCCGATGATGACGTAGAGAGTAGTCATTTATTTGCTTTCTTCAGTGGTTGAGGTTTCGAGATTTTTTGGCCAGGCGATTTTGATCACTACGGCCCAAAAGATGGCGGCAGTGATGGAGTAGCAGGCGTGATAGAAGAGGCCTAGGGGGATGAAGTTGAAGATGAGGGAGGAGTTGTCCCAGTTCCAGAAGTCCTGGTGGAGGATGGCGAGGATGATAAACGTGGTGATGAGGATGGCTTTTTTGGTCATGGCCGTGGGTTGTTCTACGGGAATGTGGCGAATGGCTTTTCTTGTGGCGATGATTTTCTATGGTGATTGGAATGAAGCCGACAACGACGCTGGCGGAGATGATGGGGCCGGATGGTGAGGTGATGCTATTGCAGGAGCATGATGGGGAATATTTTTTGAAGATTGGAGGGGTGACGTTGATGAGCACGACGGCCTTTTCATCGGAACAGACGATGGCGGAGCTGGGATGTGGAGTGGGTGGGAAGCAGAGAGTTTTGATCGGAGGCTTGGGTTTTGGGTTTACTCTGAAGCGGGTTTTGGAGTTGGTGTCCGATGATTCGGAGGTGGTGGTAGCGGAGTTGTTGCCGGAGATGGTGGAGTGGAATCGGAAACATTTGAGAGAAGTGAATGGAACCCTGTTGGATGATCCCAGGGTGACGGTAGAGGTGATGGATGTTTTTGAGCTGATGAAGAAGGGAGGATGTTTTGATGCGATTTTGTTGGATGTTGACAATAGTCCGGATCCGCTGGTGCAAAAAGGGAATGGTCGTTTATACCGGCATAAGGGGGTGGAGATCGCTAGGGGGGCGGTTAAGGGGGGCGGTCGTGTGGTTTATTGGTCCGCTCATGAAGATCGGGGATTTGTGGGTCTATTGCGGAAGATTTTTAGGGAAGTCGAGGCGGTTCCGGCAAAGGCTTACCCCAAGGCGAAGAGGTATACGCATACGTTGTTTCTGGCGGTGAAATAGGTGAACGTGGAGTGCCTCTATTTTCAAGGCTCTCGAGAATAGTCATTCAGAAACGCTAGTCGAACTGGAGTAGGTGGTTTCGGTGCGGTTGAGGGATTCGATGTGGTGACCGTGAGTTGATTCGATACGATGACGGATGCGGGCGGCAAGGTCGGCTTCTTCGCGTAGCTTTTGGATGGTTTGGTCGAGGAGTTCGTTGTCGCCTTCGTCTGGAAGAGTTCGATCGAATGAGGCTTGGAGCTGAGCGTGGGTATCTCGGAGTGCTTTGAGAGCTTCGTCGACGCGTTTCCCAAGTTCGACTTGGTTGTTAATGAGTTCTTGATTTGACGATTTGTTGAGCCGTTTGCGTTTCTTGCGTCGAGTGTATCTAATATCGGCCATTTTGAAGAGGTCGCGAGAGACTTCGTTGCAGAGGGTATCAATGAGAGTTTCGACATTTTCGTCGATGGGGGTGCGGGGTTCGCGAGCGTGGATGATGTATTCGGATTTCTTTTTGAGGTGGAGGAATTCGGATAGTTTGTCGGCGTAGTCGCGGCATTTCCATTTTTGCAGCTGGGAGATCCCGCGCGAGAGGGTGTCGTTTTGGTATTCGTTGCTTTCTAGAATCAGGCGACGAATGGCTCGTTCTTCGACTTCGGGGAGTTTCCCTTTCCACCAGGCGGCCGCTCCGATGAAGGAGGCGGCGGTTGTTGTGATGGCGGCGGCGGGGTTCAGAAGGATGCCGCTTGTGGCTGAGGTGGCTCCTGCAGCCCAGGTTACTGGGGAGGTGCTGATGGTTTTTAGTTTTTCCCAGAGGATTTTGTGTTTTGGGATGGGAAAGGTTGGTGGGAGTTCGCGGTGGGACATGATGGGATCGGAAGGTTAGAGCTGGTGATGGCTAGAAAGATGGGGTCATCAAGAGGCTCCAAAATTTTTGGAGGAGGCTAAGAAGTTGGGATTTTATCGGATGCATCTTATGAGCAGGCATCTAGCTGAGGTTTGCGGTTAGGCTCTGTCTAGGTAAGGCCTAAGACAAATTTCGTTAATGTTGGAAATCCAATGAAAAAGCCAGCGATGTCCTCTGGGGAGAGTTCCTCATCATTTTGGATATTGTTCAGCAGAGCAATGTGTCTTCGCCGCTGGCTTTTAAGGGTTTGATGATTGAGCTTTAAGGTCTCGTCGATGGCACTCTGCGCATTGTCGGGAGCGTCTGATTTTGCTTCGACGTATCCATCATCTCTTACTTTGAAAAGAGTGGCGAGATTGGGATGTTCGTAAGGGTGAAGCCAATCTGGGAGGATTTGGCCGCCTTTGGCATGGCCACAGGTCTGACCGTGTGTTTTCCCGCAAGATGCCAGTAGGTTAGAAGTCTCGAAAGTGAGAGCCATGAATTCTGCTCGCCCTTTTGGCCGGATATGATCTAGGTGGGAACTTTCAGGTGTAATTTCTCGCTCACAGTAACCACAAACGTTATTCTGATTCGCAAGATTTTCTTCCAAGATCTCAGTGCGGCATCCGTTAGGCAGGGTAGACCAATTGGAACCATTCCGATTCTCTCGATGGATTCGAAGGCATTCTTTTTCCGGAGGAGTGTTTAGGCTTCTCATCACTTTTTGCCTAAGCGAGCCAGGGTGGCTCGAATGTTGATGAGAAATGGATCATCGTGACCAATGTCCCCAGCTAAAGATGCTATGTCTTCCTGGATCTGTGATAAATCAATGCTTTGTGCGTTGAGAGCTGTCATTATCTTTTCTTTGGCCTCCGTGATTTCAGGGAGTTCTGGTGCAGCTGAGACTCCTAGGATGTTCTCGAGGACTCGGTAGCTCTCAACGCCGTAACTATGTTTACCTGATCCCGTTTCAATCACTCCATTATTTAAAATGAGAATATTTTCGGGTCTCGCGGTTGTCAGCACTTGAGGGCTATGAGTCGTGCAAATAATTTGTGTATTAGGGAAGGTTCTCTGTAGGTCAGTTAGAACAGTTTGTTGCCACTGGGGGTGAAGATGAAGATCTATTTCATCGATGAGTAATAAGGCTTCTTGATCAAGTGGCTTATCAAGGTGAGGGTTCGCTTGGGTCAGGCGTCGTGCAAAATCCATGACCAGAGCTAGCATGTTTCGGTAGCCGTCCGATAGTTGGCTGATGAGTCGATCTTCGACTTGGCCACCGGACTTACGCCACTTGAGAATGAGGCGGTATGGTGAATTCTTGGAGAAGGTGACATGGGTCACGGGATCGAGCATCCTTTTGATCGCATCGATCACATGTTGTTTTTCGGCGTTACGATATTCTAAATCGTTTCGATCTCGAATCTCCCGAGCCTCTTCCATGTCTTTATGATAAAGCCAGTTGGTGACGATTTGGTATTGAGCAAAAGCATCTTCTGCGGATCGCAAGGCATCGAGTCTGTTGAGCTGATCGTTAGGTTGAGGGTTTACTGGTTGAAGTTTAGCAATGTTTCGAGTCGAGCGATAATAGGCGTAAACAGGGAGGTTGATTTTATCTTGAGGATCTTTGTTTAGCTTTGTCCTTATTTGAGCAATATCTTGAGGCAGCTGAGTAGAAGAACCGATTGGCTGAGCTTCCTCGTCGCCTTGTAGCTGCGGTGAAAAATTAGTGCGGTATTTTTTCCCGTGATTTGTTTGTATTTCGGCGAAGCCATTCGCTTCATAATCTCCAGCTGTATTTCTTCGTAGGTCTTTTGTGAAAATGGTTGGTTGTAAAGAACCTGTTAGAGCTTGATGGAAAGAACGTAAACTACAAGTGACCCCATCTAGGATTGTCGTCTTTCCAGCTCCGTTGTTGCCAACAATGACATTTAATTTTTCGTGAAAGTTGATTTTAAGATCCTGATAGCACCGGAAATTGTTGAGATGGAGCGATTGGATCTTCATTTTTTTCAGTTCTCAAATTACCGTATTTTGAAAATTACGGGAAGGGTGTTTTGATCTTTAAGCGGTCATCCAGGGGGGGAGCAAGTGAGGGGGATATCTTTGACGGCAGCCTTGTATTCTTCGATGGTGGGGGTTCTGCCGAGGATGGCAGAGAGGACCACGACTGGGGTGGAGGAGAGGAGGGATTCTCCTTTTTTGCGGTCGGAGTCTTCGACGACACGTCCTTGGAAGAGGCGGGTTGAGGTGGCCATGACGGTGTCACCTTTTTCAGCCTTTTCTTGGTTGCCCATGCAGAGGTTACATCCTGGGCGTTCGAGATACATGATGTTTTCGTATTCGGTGCGAGCGGCTTGTTTTGGATCGTTGTCGTTGAATTCAAAGCCGGAGTATTTTTGAAGCATGTCCCAGTCACCTTCTTCCTTTAGTTCATCGATGATGTTGTAGGTTGGGGCGGTGACAACGAGGGGGGCGTTGAATTTGACTTCACCCTGGGCTTCTTCGAGATTTCTGAGCATTTTGGAGACGATTTGTAAGTCTCCTTTGTGAACCATGCAGGAGCCTACGAATCCGAGGTCGACTTCTTTTTGACCTTGGTAGTATGAGAGTTCGCGAATGACGTCGTGAGTGTATCTTTTGGAGATGTCTTCGTTATGAACGTCGGGATCAGCGATCATTGGTTCGTCGATGATGTCGAGGTCGACGACGAGTTCGGCGTGGTAGTTGGCATCAGGGTCTGGAGCGAGTGGGAGTTTTTCGCCAGATTGGATTTCGGCGATACGTTTGTCGGCTTGGTCGATGAGCCCTTGAAGGACTTTTTTGTCGTTGTCCATGCCTTTGTCGATCATGACCTGAATCCGGCTTTTTGCGATTTCGAGAGATTCGATGAGGGTGTCGGGTTGGGAAATGCAAATGGAAGCTTTGGCTTTCATTTCGGCGGTCCAGTCGGTGAACGTGAAGGCTTGGTCGGCGAGGAGGGAGCCGAGATGGACTTCGATAATGCGGCCTTGGAAGACATTATCTCCGTCGAATTTGTCGAGCATTTGAGACTGGGTGGCGTGAACGACGTCACGGAAGTCCATGTGTTCTTTGAGAGTACCTTTGAAGGTCACTTTGACTGATTCGGGGATGGGCATGGAGGCTTCGCCGGTGGCGAGGGCGAGGGCGACGGTTCCGGAGTCAGCACCAAAGGCGACGCCTTTGGACATGCGGGTGTGGGAGTCACCACCGATGATGATGGCGCGGTCGTCGATGGTGAGGTCGTTCAGCACTTTGTGGATGACGTCGGTCATGGCGTGGTATTCGCCATCGGGGTCGCGGCCGGTGATGAGTCCGAAGTCGTTCATGAATTTCATGAGCTTTGGAGTGTTGGCTTGGGCTTTTTTGTCCCAGACGGAAGCGGTGTGGCATCCGGATTGGTATCCGGCGTCAACGATGGGAGAGATGGTGGTGGCGGCCATGGCTTCGAGTTCCTGCATGGTCATGAGGCCGGTAGTGTCTTGGGAGCCGACGATGTTGACTTCGACTCGGAGGTCGGATCCTGCGTGGAGAGTTTTACCTGGGGTGGTGCCGACGGCGTTTCGGTTGAAGATTTTTTCGACGGCAGTGAGGCCTTGGCCTTCATGGGAGATTTCGCGAGAAGGTGCGAAGACGACGGGTGCTTCGGTTCCGAGGGTGGTGGCTGCGAAGGTTTGGAGTTTTTTTCCGAAGACGATGGCGTAGGATCCACCGGCTTTCATGAATTCCATTTTTCGAGCGGTGAAAGCTTTGGAGACGTCATGGACTTCCTGGCCGTCTTTGAGGAGCTTTTTGGTTTTGGTGTTGATGGTGAGAAGGGTTCCGGTGGAAACGGAGTAGGTTTCTTCGAGAATGGCTTCTCCGTCTTCGTCGAGGACGGTATTTCCTTCAGCGTCTTGTTTTTTGGCCCAGTTTTGGAGGTCGAGACCGATGCCGCCGGTGACGTCGACGGTGGTGAGAAAGATGGGTGAGATGCCATTGGTTCCGGCAACGATAGGGGCGATGTTGATGAAGGGGACGTAGGGGCTGGCTTGGCGCCCAGTCCAGAGGGCGACGTTGTTGACTCCAGACATGCGAGAGGAGCCGACTCCCATGGTGCCTTTTTCGGCGATGAGCATGACGGAGGCGTCGGGGTGGGTTGCCTGGAGTGCAGTGATTTCTTGTTGGGCTTCGGGAGAGATCATGCATTTGCCGTGAAGTTCACGGTCGGCGCGTGAGTGGGCTTGGTTGCCTGGGGAGAGGAGGTCGGTCGAGATGTCACCAGTGCCAGCAATGTAAGTGACGACTTTGATTTCTTCTGGGACTTCTGGAAGCTTGGTGAAGAATTCGGCCTGGGCGTAACTTTGGAGGATTTCGGTTGCGGTCGAGTTGCCTGATTTGTGAGCTTCGGCGAGGCGAGCCATGTCGGCGTCGTAGAGGAAGACCTGAGTTTTGAGAACGGTTGCTGCTTGGGAGGCGATTTCGGGATTGTCGCCGAGGGCGAGGTCGAGGAGGACGGTGATTGAGGGGCCTCCTTTCATGTGGGAGAGGAGTTCGAAGGCGAAAGTGGGAGAAATTTTTTCGACTGTGGTGGTTCCGAGGATAATTTCTTTGAGGAAACGGGCTTTTTCTCCTGCGGCAGCGGTGGTGCCTGGAAGGGTGTTGTAGGTGAAGTATTTGAGCGAATCGGCGTGATGTTCGTTGTTGGGGTCTTTGATCTGGCTGATGATTTCGGCGAGGAGTTCGCCGCTATCGATGGGTTTTGGGTGCAGGCCTTGAGTTTTCCGGTCTTCGATTTCGTTGAGATAGTCTTGGTAGAGGCTCATGGTAGCGGGTTGGTTGGTTTTGGGGCGGAAGGTAATACCAGATTTGGGGGAGTTGAAAGGTTTTTTGGACAATGGTTGAAGACAATGGGAAGAAACGAGAAAGCCCGGCTTCCTTGCGGAGAGCCGGGCTTTAGAATTGTGAGGCTACGTGGTTCCTCGAGTTTATTTAAAACGGTAATAACCGTCGGGATTATACATGAGGTAGGCGTCTTTTGGATTCCTACGAGGCAAGATCATATATGGTTTTCCGGCGGAGTCGATAGCATAAGTGAGTCCATTTTCATTAATTTCACCAATTCTGACAGATTTTGGGGCTGGTTTCTTGGCGTCAGGGCTCTTGAGGAGAGAAGTTTCGTGGACTCGGGAGACGACGTGGTCGGCCCATTTGAGTTTCACGGCATCGTCTCCAAATTCGGTCCAGTCTCCGGAAACGGTGTTTTCATACATTTGTTTGATGAATTCGTCGGTGGAGATGCCCATTTTTTTGGCGATTGGTCCTCCGAGGCGTTTCCACCATTTTTGGAGGTCTTCGAAGTTTTCTTCTTGTTCGGTGAGGTTCATGGTGCGGAACATAAAGCTCTGCATGATTTGGTGGTGAAGGATGATGGCATTCGGGTAAACGAATGAGCGTTCGGCAAGGGTCGTGACGCAGGCGGCCATGGAGGCGGCAAATGATTTGACGACAACGTAAACGGGCGCTTCGGAGCCTTCCATCGCTTTGAGGATGCGGTATCCAGCCATGACAGAACCTCCTGGTGAGTCGTCGATGACGATAAAGATGGGCTTCTTGGGATCTTTGTTGTTGTAGAAATTGATGCGCTCAGTGACTCGATCTGCGAGAGCTCCGGTCACCGCTCCGTTAAAGGGGATGCGGCGATCAGAAATGACGAGGGTTCCGTCTTCTTTGAGAGGGTTGTCTAGGTAAACCGGGTCGGCGTTTGCGTAGAACTTCGCTTTGTTAGCGGTTTCGAATTCATTAATCTTTGTGCTGAGGGCATTGATTTTCAGCGATGATTCGTTTGCTTGCTCTTTGAGTTGGTTGGCGAGGTAGTCGGAGCGGAGCTTGGCGAGGGTTGTTTCCCGGCTGAGTTTTGCCTTTTCGGCTTCGTATTTGGCGATCTCGTCCGCTTTGGTGGAATTTTGCTTCGCGGCTGCGAGGGCAATTTTTTCGTTGAGGAGTTCTTTTTCGAGCTTGAGACGAGCGATTTCGGCACGAAGGGCCATATTTTTTTGCTTTTCGCGCTCGGTTGCGTAAGCGTTGAGGATGGCGAGGCGATCTTTTTCGGATTTTGCCTTTTCGAGCTCAGGATCGGCTGTCTTGGCAGCAGGTTTTGAGGTTTCGGTGGTCGTTGGGTTGGCTGCTTCGGTAGATTTTGAGCCTTCAGATACTTTGATGTCGCCGCTTGCGATTAGGGTTGCAGCAGCGGACAAGACAGTCATTCGCTTGAACATGTTGAATATAACGCTTGGGGGAGAGGTGGTTTTCAAGATTTTTTCTGAATCGGGCGGAAATTGACTTGGTTGGGAGGAGCTTGTCGGGGCTATTTCAACAAAAAACCCGGCTCCACGTGAAACGGAGCCGGGTTGAGTTGAAAACTTTGATTAATCCTCTGTTTTAGAGGGGAAGCTTCTCAAGTTTGCGAGAGGATTTGATCTTGGATTTGTGTTGTCCGAGAACTTTTCCAATCTCTTCTTTGTTGAAGGCTCCTTCTTTGGTGAGAAGGAGGAGGACACGGCCGGCATTGACGAATGCAGCTCCGACTTCGTCCCGACTTTCGAGGCTGACACGCAGCTTATCGTTGGTCTGGGCTCATGTTCCACCGGTGATCTGGAGGTGGTAAGCTTCTTTGGGTTTGGCGATTTCTTTTTTCTCCACCTTGACCACTTTGAGTCCTTTTGGGGTGAAGGCTTTCGTGACAGCATCTTTGGAGACTTCAGTTCCTTTCTTAACCGAAACAAACGCAGTTTTTCCAGAGAGCATGATCTTTTCGACGCCTGACATTCCTTTCAAAGCCGCACGGGCTTTGGTTGCGGCGCCTCACCCTCCGCCGCTGAATGCGACGACATATCCTTCGATGGTTGCATCGGCTTTCTCCTTGGCAGCTGGGGCTTCCTTAGCAGCAGGAGCCTTTTCAGTGCCGGGAGTGGCTGGAATGGCAAGTGCTGTAGGAGCTGCCAATCCAAGAGCGCAAAGCAAACCAAACTTGATTTTAGCTTTCATAGCGAAAGGACCTTATCCCATGTGGGAAAGTGCGCAAGGGCGGATTTTATTCAAAAGTTTTGCAATAAAAAACCCCGGTGCGGTTGCAACCGAGGTAATTTCTCTAAAGTAGCGAGAGAGAAGAAGGTTAGGCTTCCTCGTATGAAGATTCGCTTGTCGGAGCGTTATCGGGCTGAAATCTCCAACGGACTTTGTTGCGCTTAGGTGCTGTGCGGGCTTTCCGAATTGCGCGGTCCATGGTGCTTTCATGTGACCGACGGCGACGCATTTCTTCGAGGATTCCTTCGGTGTCGAGTTTGGTTTTGAGACGCTTGAGTGCCCGGTCGATGGTTTCGCCGGTTTTGACTTCTACGCCGCGGTCAGTTTTTTCCATGAGATTATTCGTGTCAGTTCGCAACTCAGTTGCGGGGGCGGGAAACTAGTGATCTGCTGAGAGGACGTCAAGTCCTCATTTGGGCGAATTTTGTCGTGTAGGATCTGTTGATTGGGTGACGGTTATGGGTATGATAGGGGACGAATGTCAGCTTGCTAGGTTTGAAAGGCTGGTGGTTTCATCATTGTAGGAGTTTACAGATGTTCAAGTTTTTGCAGATTTTGGTTATCCCTGTGATTTTGTCTGGGGTCGGTGGAGTCGGAGTCTTGCGTGGGGCGGACTTTGACTTGGTCGGTCGGGAAATGTTGCGGGCGTTGGAAAATGGGCACTATGCCAGGCTTCCGGCTGATGAAACCCTGGGGTTGAGGATTTTGGAGAGATATTTGTATCGGTTGGATCCGGAAAGGTTGTATTTTTCGAAGGAGGAAGTTGGCCGGTGGCAGAGAGAGGTTGGAAGAAATTTGCCAGAGCTGATTTTTAGTCGGAGGGCGATGGAAAAAGCGCGGGAAATTTTCGAAATTTTTCGCCGTCGGGTGAAACGGCGTGTGGTTTATTCGAGAGTTTTACTTAAGGATGAGTTTCCCTTTGATGGAAACAATCAGGAGGTTGTGGATCGTTCTGAAGTGGAAAGGCCAGCAAACGAGATGGCCCTGATGGAGGTTTGGAAGGGAAGGGTGACGATGCTATTGCTGAATGAGAAGTTGGAGCGTGCGGAGTTGATGGAAGTGGCAGCTGCTAATGGGGAAGATGTTGAAGTCATTAAGGCGGCCAAAAAGTCGGTCGAGGAAGCGTTGGTGAAGTTGGATCAGGATGTGACGGAGATGGATGAGTTTGACGTTGCTGAATATTTTTTGTCGGCGGTGGCACAGGCGTATTGTCCGGATAGTGATTATATGAGCCCGTCAGAAAAGGGGGTGTTTGATTCGAAGCTTTCGGGAGAGTTGGTTGGAGTCGGAATTCAGCAGAGGGAGAATCTTCGTGGTGAAATTGTGGTGGTGGGAATTGTCCGGGGAGGTCCTGCTGATCGGCAGGGGCAGTTGCAGTTGGGTGATCGAATTGTTGGGGTCGATCAAGACGCTAATGGGAAGTGGGTGGATATCCGTTCGATGGCGGATGATCGCATCATTGAGCTTATTTTAGGGGAAATTGGTCGTAAGGTTGGTTTGAGAGTTTTGCGGGAGGTGGGAGGTGTGGATCGCGAGGTGGATTTGGTGATTGAGCGTGGATTGGTGACGGTTCAGGAGGAATTGGCGAAGGGGGTGATTTTGGAGTATTATCAGGAGGGTGAGTCATTGAAGATTGGAGTGATTGAAGTGCCCTCTTTTTATTTTCCGATTGATGGGAAGGGGAGGAGGGTTTCGGGTGATGTGGAGCGTCTTTTGCGCCGAATGAAAAAAGAGAAGGTCAAGGGCGTGATTCTTGATTTGCGCGACAATGGTGGTGGGGCTGTTTCGGAGGCAGCGAGGATGACGGGGTTATTTGTTGGGAGTGGGCCAGTGGTGTTAACGAGAGCTAAAATGGGGGCTTTGGATACGGTAAGATCGAGTCATCGAAAGCCATTTTATGAGGGGGCAATGGTGGTGCTTTTGGATCGGAACAGTGCTTCGGCTTCCGAAATTGTGGCGGCTGCATTGCAGGATTATGGTCGAGCTGTTCTTGTTGGGTCGGAATCTACCTACGGCAAGGGGACCATGCAGAATATTGTGGATATTGAGATGCCATTTATTGCGGATACGGAAGGGATGGGGGATTTAAAGTTGACGAGTCGGAAGTATTATCGGGTTACTGGAAGATCGGTTCAGTTGAAGGGTGTGAAACCAGATATCGTGGTCCCAGATCCTCATGTGGTTATTGATCGTGGAGCAGGAGCATCGAAGTATGCTTTGGCCTTTGACTTGATTGATCAGAGTGCGAAATTTAAGAAGAAGAATTTCGGTGATTTGCATTTGGATGAGTTGAAGGAGCGTAGCGAGAGTCGGATTCAGGCCTCGTCGTTTTTTCGGCATCAGCTTGATGAGATGAGACGAGAATTGGAGGAACGTGAGACCAACAAACAATCGATGAATTTTGAGGATCGAATGGTAGAGGTGAGGGAAAGGAGGGAGTTGATGAAGGCGAAGCGAGCTGAGAGGAGGGTGCTGATGATGGATTTGGAGGATGAAGATCGAAAGCGTTTTCAGGTTTTCAGGCTTAACTTAGATGATGCGGGTAAGGATAGACTTCCCCTATACGACGTGATGAATGATGGCGACGAGTATGTCCGAAAGTTGGCGATGGTAGAGGGCGAGGTTAAGATTCGTTGGCCCAATGGTTTGGACGGTGTTGAACGAGAGGGATTGCAGGTCTTGTGGGATTTGTTTGAGATTCGGGAACGGCCGGATGTTGAGCCCGAGGACGAGGTGCCTATCGTGGAGTAGTGAGGATTTGGTTGGTAACGGCTAGCTGCTTCATGAAATATCCGGGCTAGGGGCAGTTACAGATGGGAGGATTGGGTGGTTTGGGCCACTCATGTTTCCAGGTTTGAGATGAGGTGATCAGATTGTTGATTTTTTTGATGTTAAAATTTGAGTCGATTAGTTGTTTCGCGATGAATTCGAGGAGATCTGGGTGAGATGGTGGTTGGTGGTCGGGGCCAAGGCCGAAAGCGAGAGGTGAGCCGAAGTGCTGCTTCCAAATTTGATTGGCGAGGGAGCGAGCGACGAGGTTTTTGTTGAGTTGTTTTGCGAGGTCTAAGCGAGTGGCTGGAAGTGGGTTTGATTTGTCGAGTGGGAGTGGTGGGTTGGGTGCCATTACTTTGAAGGCTGCGAGCTTACTAGAAATTTTAAGAAGAGCCTCTTGTTTGGATCGAAGATCTTTGCGGCGATTTTTTTCGGTTGGGGAGAAGTGATGGAGGTAGAAGTTTCGAAGGTCGTCGGTTTTATTTTGGTAGGCATTTGTGAGGGAGGTGCCGTCGTAGAGATGTTTGATTTCAAGGGAGCCAAGGGATGTGTTGAAAATTTGGAGTTCGTCTAAGGCTATTTGGTTTCCGCCGATGATGAGGGGGGCGGGAGAAGAGAATGATGTTTTGAGAAACGGCGAGCTTGAATTGATTTGTTCGACAAAGGTTCCGTTGAGGTAGAGTTTGATTCCATTTGAGGTGCGAGATCCGTCGTAGCTCATCGCGATATGGGTCCAGCGGTTTGGGATGACGAGAGAGAGTTTGGAGGTGGCTGAAATGGCATCTTGGGGCCAGAGGTGTGAGAAGCGGGCTTGGATTTTTCCGTCGGTCAGTCGCCATTCAAATCCTTTCCCTGGTTTTCCGAATCGTGCAATGGGTGAATTGTGTGACCCATCTTCCGAGGCAAGGATCCATGTGGAAAGGGTGAAGCTGTCGAGATCAGAAGTGATTGGGAGGTTGTTAATTGAGAGGGAGGAATTGGAAGTGAGGTGAAGGGCTTTTCCGTTTTGACCGTCGATGAGGTTGAGATTGGTTCCGGAAGCGGTTGCTGAGCCTGCGATGGTTTGGTTCAGAGGAGGGGTGTTTTCGAACGAGAAGGCAGCAACCAGACCTGGGAGGATGGGAGATCCGAGGTCTTTAGTGAACCATTTGAAGAAGTGATTTTCTTCGATTTTTGCTGGGGCGAGGAGTTGGGTGATCTTTTCTTGGAGTTTGGCGATGGAAGATTTGGAGCGTTTGTCGATGTGGAAGAGGACAGGTGCTGATGCGTTCTTGATGGAGTCTTGTGGGGTGGTGAAGAGGGCGACGAGGTGTTTGATTTCTTTGGGGGTTTCAAAGTCAACTGGTTTGCCGAGGCAGGTGGGTTTTGTGGAATTGGGTTCGCAGGCCCCGAGGAAGAGCTGCGCTGCGAGCTGTGCTCGGGAGGTTGGGGAATCGTTGGGGCTTCGGAATAGACGAGTGGCAAGAGTTTGTTCGTCAGACTCCATGAGATCGCCGGCGAGGACCTCAGTGAGGGGTTCGGTGAAAAGGGGTGGAGGAGCTTGGCGGGAGACTTTGGGAAGTTGGGAGTGGTTGACGAAGGAGTCGATTGAGTCACCACTGACCTTCCGGATTGGTCGTTTCGACCAGTGTTCGAGGGAGGCTGGGTCGGTTGGGTTGTTTTGATGATTTGACGAAGTGCCGGAGTCTTTGCAGGAGACGGCTAGGAGCATTGTTATGATGGAGAGGGGAATTCGCACGGGGGCAGCTAAAGTCATGACGAGGTCGGCGTCAATGAAAGCGATGATTGATTCTAAAGAGAAATCGGTCCAAACTCGAGTTATGGGACTATTTTTGAGGTTTTTTTGTATGCTTTTGATTGGTTTGAGTGGAATTTCCTGTGTTTCCGATCCGGAGCGGATGCGGCGTGAGAGTGAGGAATTGCGGACGAGTCGGGAATTGTTGAAGAAGGTCAATCGAGTGAGGGGAGAGCGTGGATTGGCGAGATTGAAGGGAGATGAGGGATTGAGTCGGATTGCGGCACCTCACAATCGATTTTTGAGGCGAGCAGCTGATCCACTGACGGGGAGGCCTAGCGAGGCGGTGGCTCATCAGGGGTTTGATCGGAGGGGGCGGATGGCGAAAAGTCTGGGGTATGTGGGGTTGTCTGAGGTGGTGATGGTGGGGTATGGAGGTGATTTGTCAGCGGTGT
>JAHDGN010000013.1:0-2159 GCA_020627645.1 Akkermansiaceae bacterium | reverse complement strand
GTCAGATCGGACGATCCGGGGATGGATGGGAAGTCCTTTGCATCGAAAGCTGTTGTTGGATCCGCGCCGAAGGCTCATGGGGATTCAGACGATGATTACGCCGGATCAGAGATATTATGTGACGGGTTTGATGGCAAGTGGGCGATGATAAATTTGGGCGGATATTATCATTGTTGATTTTGAGCTGTATCGCTTCTCTTAAGGGTAGTGATGAACAAAGGATCAGTAGATGGTGTTTTAAAGGGCAGGCTTTCCAAACATCGAAAAAAGCTGAAATTTGGTTTGCCAATTTTCCTTTTAGTCGTGGCGATTTGGACCAGCTATTTTACCGTTCCGGCAGATTCGGAAGCTGTCATCTTGCGATTTGGAAAATATCATCGAACTGCAAAACCTGGCTTGAATTTTAAAATGCCCTTTTGGTTTGAGACTAAGACTGTGATTCCGGTGGCACGAACGCTGAAGATGGAATTTGGTTTTGGCACTTCTGGTGCGACCAATAAGTTCCAAAGTCGACCTTCTGATTTTAAGGAAGAACAATTAATGATCACCGGGGACAAAAATTCCGCGCTTGTTGAGTGGGTGGTTCAGTATCGGATAAGCGATCCTCAAGCCTATTTGTTTAGGGTAAAGTCTCCTGAGGATACTTTGCGAGATGCTTCCGAATCGGTGATGAGAGAGGTGGTTGGGGATCGGACGGTTGATGAGGTGATTACTATTGGCCGGCAATCAATCGAGACTGACGCGCTGGTAAAGTTGCAAGAGCTGGTTGATTCTTATGGCTTGGGTTTGCAGATTGCTCAGCTTCAGTTGAAGAACGTTAATCCGCCTAGACCCGTTCAATCTTCTTTCAACGAGGTGAATAAAGCTCAGCAGCAAAAATCTCAACAGATCAACGTTGCGAAAGGTATGTATAATAAGGCAGTTCCAAGAACGCAGGGTGAGGCTGATCAAGAGGTTAGTCGAGCAAGGGGGCAAAAAACGCAGCGCATTAACGAGGCCGTTGGTGATGCCAACCGTTTTTTGTCAATGTTCGCCGAATATGAAAAAGCACCTGGGATTACGAGGCAGAGGTTGTATTTGGAAAAATTGAAGAGCGTTTTACCTAAGCTCAAGAGGAAGGTGATTCTGGATGGGAAATCAAATCAGCCGCTTCCTTTGTTGGATTTAAATGGAGTTCTTGAAGGGAAAGGAGGTCGTCGATGAAGAAGGTGGTTCTTACTTTGCTAGGGTTATTTTTCGTGGTTGTTATGGGGTTCCTTACTGGGGTGTTCTACACGGTAAGAGAGAATGAGCAGGTGATACTGACTCAATTTGGGAAACCTGTTGGAGAGCCAGTTACTGAAGCGGGTCTGCATTTCAAGATGCCTTTCGTAGTTAAGGCAAATGTCATTGAGAAGCGGGTGTTAGCGTGGGATGGAGCGAGCTCTCAAATGCCAACAAGGGATAAGACATACATCCAAGTCGATACCTTTGCACGATGGGAAATTTCCGACCCATTGGTGTATTTCCAGAAGTTGCGTGATGAGCGTAGCGCTCAATCAAGATTGGATGATATTTTGGGTTCTGAGACCAGAAATGCGGTTGCTCGCCACAATTTAATTGAGGTGGTTAGGTCGACGAAGGATCGAGCGCCGGCAACGACTGATATCCAAAAAGAGAAAGAGGTGAAGTTTGAACAGATTGCAGTCGGTCGCAGGGAGATCGAACAGGCTATCTTTAAGACCGCAAAGGCAAAGTTAGATGATTTTGGAATTACACTATTGGATTTGCGGTTCAAGAGGATCAATTACAACCAAGAAGTGGCACCGCAAATTTATCGGAGGATGATCTCAGAGCGTCAGCAGATTGCGGAACGATTTAAGTCAGAAGGTGCAGGGGAAGCGGCTCGAATTATTGGAAAGATGGAGCAGGAGGTGAAAAAAATTGAGTCAGAGGCTTACAAAGAGGTTCAGAAAATATTGGGAGAAGGTGAGGCTGAAGCGACCAAGATTTATGCTGAGGCATACGGAGGAACTCAAGAGCGGGAGGACTTTTATCAGTTTATTAAGACCTTGGAAGCCTATGATGATGTTTTGGATTCAAATACGACGATGATTCTGACCACGGAGTCCGAGCTCTTTAAGTTGTTGCCTCCTCCGCAGAATCTGTGGGTGGAATTG
>JAHDGN010000381.1 GCA_020627645.1 Akkermansiaceae bacterium | reverse complement strand
TTCAGTTCGGCTAGTTTGCGTTCGTAGTAGGCTTCTTCATCGGCTTCCATTTCACGAGCTGAAATGACACGAGCTTTTTTCCCGTTTGTCCAAAAGGCTAAGAAGATGCCACGGTTTGAGATTGTTTTCCCAAGGAGGTAGAAGCGTGCTTCTCCATCGGATCTCTCACTGTCGGGAAGCAGGCGGAGAGCGAATGGGTCCTCGAAGATTTCTTCGATCTCGATTGGTTTAATGTCTCTCGTGTTGAAAGGGACATCTGTAAAGTCTAGGTCCATGCTTTTGGTGAGAGGTTACGAGAGGATGGTCTTTTTTGATAGAAAAGAAATCATTAGACTTCAATTTTTCCTTCGAAAACGAAGTCGGCAGGGCCCGTTTTGGTCACATTTTTGAATTGTTGATCGTCGAGAGCTTCGAAGGCAATCGAGATGGTTTCCCCCCCTTGGACGTCCACACGGATCGGCGAAGGGGTGCCGGTGAGGAGGTGGTGAATTAGTGCGCAGGCTGTCACACCCGTGCCGCATGCAAGGGTTTCGTTTTCTACCCCGCGTTCGTAAGTTCGGACTGATAGATGGTCAGGGGCGTGAATTTGGACGAAGTTGGCGTTTGTTCCGGCAGGTGAATAATGGTCGTGATATCGGATTTGAGAACCGCTTTTAACGATATCGGTTGAGGACAGGTCTTCGACAAAGCTGACTGCATGTGGGACGCCTGTGTTCAGGTTATGGACTGGAGATGGTGATGATGGAATCGAGACTGGTGAGTCGAGTTCGAGGTCGACTGGGTCAGACATTTCTACGCAAACTTGGTCACCAACGATGCGAGCTCGGAGAGTTCCAGCAATCGTTTCGAAAGATAGAGTGTCAGATTGGTTCCCGAGTAGTCTTGAGGTGAATCTCCCAAAACAGCGGGCTCCATTGCCACACATTTCTGCTTCGCCTCCGTCGGCATTGTAATAGCGGAATTTAACATCACCATCGCTTTCGGCTGGTTCAACGGCGAGCAGGCCGTCTGCGCCAACTCCTCGGTTGCGGTCACAAATGAGAGCAATTTGATCTTTGGTGAGGTTTGTCTCAAGATTACGGTTGTCAATGACGACGAAGTCGTTTCCGGCACCATTCATTTTTGTAAAGGAGAGAGTCATGATGATTTAAACTGAGTGAGTTGATTCGATGAGTGGGGTGACAAAATCTCCGACCATGGACGCGACGTCCGGGTGGTCGGCATTTTCTTGGATGGTTTTTACGATTGCTGATCCAACAATCACGCCGTCTGCTAGGTTCGCAACCATCGCGGCTTGATCAGGTGTGGTGATCCCAAAGCCAACACAAACTGGGGTGTCTGTGATTTTTCGAATCTCTTCGACTTGGGCCCCAATGGACTCAGAGGGTGCGGAGTGTCCTCCAGTGACCCCGGTTCGAGAGAGTGCGTAGATGAATCCTTTGGATGATTTGGCGAGAGTTTCTTTGCGCTGAGGCGGGGTTGTCGGAGCAATGAGGTGAATCTGGTGAAGCTGATCGGATTGAGAAAAGTCTGAATCGGCATCGATTTCTGATGGAGGGAGGTCTAGAAGCAAGATGCCATCGGCTCCAGCTTGGGCAGCATCTGCCTGAAATTGGGTAAACCCGTAGGCATAAATCGGGTTCAGATAGGTGAAGAGAACGATGGGGGTTTGGTGTGTTTTTCGAAATTCTTTGATGAGCTCAAGGAGTTTTTCGGTGTTCATTCCGGCTTTCAGTGCTCTGTCAGCAGCCAGTTGGTTGACGATTCCGTCAGCCATGGGGTCGGAGAAGGGAACACCGAGCTCGATGACGTCTGATCCCGCCTCGGAGAGGGCGTGGAGGACGTCGAGTGATCGGCTGAAGTCTGGATCCCCGCCTGCGACGTAGGAGACAAAAGCTTTTCGTGACTGAGATTTTAGCTCGGTGAAGGTTTGGTCGATGCGATTGGGCATTGTGTAAGAGAGAACTTGGCGATGGACGTCGCTGGAGACAAGTCTATCCTGTCGAGAAGATTGAGCCATGAGAGCCCGAATTATCAAAGATTTTCGCTTTGAGGCAGCGCATACGCTTCCGAGTTTGCCTGATTTTCACAAATGCCGTCAGATGCATGGGCATAGTTTTAAGGTGGAAATTCATGTCGAGGGCGATGTTGATCCAAAGATTGGTTGGGTTTATGATCACAAATGTATCTCTGATGCTATGAATCCTCTTCTGGAGAGGTTAGATCATTCATATTTGAATGATATTGAAGGGCTTGAGAGTCCAACGATTGAAATTATGGCGGCATGGTTTTGGAAAAAATTGGAGAATTTGCTTCCGGGATTGTGTGAAATCGTGATTTACGAGACTCCGACAGCGCGTTGTTCTTTTAAAGGCGACTTCTAGGAGTTTTTGACAGGAAAGCCGCGATTACTCAGTCTCCCCCCACCTTATGTCAGTTCCTCAAAACATTATTGCTTTGGTTTATGATTACGATCAGACCCTCAGCCCGGCTTATATGCAGGATGATGTTTTATTTCCGAAGTATGGGATCGATCCGGAGCAATTTTGGCGGAAATGTAATTTGTTGGTGAAGGAGAGAGATTGGGATGGGGAGTTAGCTTACATGAAGTGTTTGCTCGATTATTTGGGAATGGATCATGTGACCAATCATGATCTGACTGAGTTAGGGCAAGGATTGAGCTACTATCCAGGAGTCGAGGATCTTTTTGATGAGATTGAAGTTCAGTGTTTGAAGCCGGAGCACGATGCTGCAGGAATCAAAGTTGAGCACTATATCGTCTCTTCAGGTTTGCAGGCGCTTCTCAAGGGGAGCTCCTTATCTGGGAGGGTTCGAGCTATTTTTGGGTGTGAATTTGGAGAGGATGAAAATGGAAGAATTAATTTTCCAAAGAGGACGGTTTCTCACACAACAAAGACGCAGTATCTGTTCCGGATCAACAAGGGGATGCTAGATCATCACGATGATGTGAACGATCACATGCCTCCCGAAACGCGTCCCATTCCGTTTCAGAATATGATTTATGTGGGGGATGGTCCGACAGATGTTCCCTGTTTCACGGTGATGAAAAAAAACGGGGGGCATGCGATTGCTGTTTATAACCCAACTGATCAAACAGGTAAGAGCTTTCGGAAGTGTTATCAGTTGATTACGCATGCTGAGAGAGTGAAACACATTGCTCCGGCGGATTATCGGAAAGGCAGCCATCTACGTTTGGTTTTAGAAGAAATGGTGAAGGAGGTGGCGGATCGCATCTTGCAGGAACATGTGGATGATGGGCAACAGGGAAGGGTTGCTGCTCCTGGATTTTAAATTTTGATATCATGACTGAAGAGAAATTTCATTTTATTGGTGTTTGCGGAACGGCGATGGGGTCGGTTGCTGCTGGAATGATTGAGAAGGGCTTTCAGGTAACGGGG
>JAHDGN010000012.1 GCA_020627645.1 Akkermansiaceae bacterium | reverse complement strand
CACCTCTACGAGGATGTCCTCACAACGATACTCAATCATTCCCCCCGTTACCAAATCCTCGAACGAAACCTCCAACTCCAACCCGATATCCACACAACCATCGGCGAAATCGATTTTCTCCTCCAAGACCTCGAATCCCAAAACCTGATCCACCTTGAACTCGCCACCAAATTCTATCTAGCCGTTCCCACTCCTTCCCAAATTTTCCTCCCCGGCCCCGACGCCCGGGACAACTATCACCGCAAGCTGAATCGCCTGCGCACTCACCAACTTCAACTCACCAAAATCCACCACTCTCTCCTTCCTGAAAAATACCAAAACATCCCCATCCTAACCCACCACCTCATTCACGGCTGCCTCTTCGATCACATCGACTCAAGCTCTCAAACAACACCAGAGTATCTCAACCCAAAATGCCGCCGAGGTTTCTGGCTTCACATCCATGACCTCCCAAAACATCTTTCCCCCGAAAAACTACAAATCATCCCAAAACCCCTCTGGCCCACCCCCCTTCACCTCAACCCAAAAAACCTCCTCCAACCCTGGACCCCAGCCCACTCTATCGACCGCTGCCAAATGGTCTGCCACCAAAGCCACCCCAACCCCTATTTCATCACTCCCACCAACTACCCCAGAACGTAGCTAATTTTAAATGCTAAAAAAAATGCAGTTGAGATTGCCTTCATAAAAACTCGAGTTTAAGGTGCCCGCAGATCTGAAATTAAACAAAAATTTCAGATCAAAAAACCTACATGAAAATATGAAGATCCTTAAACACCTTGCTTCAATAGCTGCCATTACCACTTCCACACTAACAGGCGACCAATTCGCATATGTCCCCAATGAGGTATATCAAGACGCAGCGAAAACCCTAACTCCAGGAACGGTTGTTGTCGAATACTGTTCACTAAATGAGAAAAGCGAACCTCACGTGGTTGAAATCGTATCTCTCGACAAACCCGCTCCTAAAGATGTTCGCAAAGGAATGATTCCAATCCGAGCAACAGTAAAATCTCTATATAAGTCCGGACTGAAAAGAGACGGTGAAATCAAGACGATCATCGATCTAGCATATACTTACTACCCTGACCACAAAGGCAACTACGTTCGCATGTCCGACCTCTACAACCTCAAGGCCAGCGGATCGAGATCTATTACCCTCGACACAAAAGCCGAAAAAAATTTCCAAAAACAATTGGATGCAACCGCCAAAATAAAAGACCTTTATAAGGAAGGTAAAGTCTGGAGCCCCGGTAGGAAAACAACATTTAAAAGAGTCCCCACTCTCGAATGGGAGATCGATTCCGATCCTTCGCCAAGCGTGGATGTGATCTCCATCGGACCAAAAAGTTTCAAACCTATCAATAACGAATACAGCCTACTATTTCCTGATAGGAAACCATCTAAGACTTTGTTATCTCGCTTCTGTCCGCTTTACCTCGTCTTCACCAGCCCAGAAAACCCCGATCACCAATCCTCTTTCCTCCTTGGATGGGCTTCACAGGTCGTCTCCTCAAAAATCACCTTCGATGACAAAATCGAAATCATCACCGTACGTCACGGGTCAGCAAAAGGAAAACTTACAAAAGGAGGCGGTCACCAAAGACGGATCATAGTCGACATCTCCAAAATCAAAGAGGCCATAAAATCCAATCCAGCAAACAACGCAAAAGCTGAATTATCAGTAAGTGCCTCCTTATACGTAGAACAAACAGGACAGGAATAATCAGGAATACCAACTACCTCTCCATTCATCAAAACCAGCCTGATGAATGGAGTCCTCCCAATCCCCTCTCTTCTGAGCTTTCAAAAAAAATCACCTTTCTAAAACCACCCGCACATACTGCTCAGCCTTCCCCCCTGGCAAACTCACCCTCACTTCCTCAACCCCACTTCCCAAATCCACCCGCCCCAATTCACTCACCCCAAACCCCGACCAATTCAATAAATCAACACTTGTCTCCACCCGCATCACATACCCTGTCAAATCCTGCCTCTGACGAAAAACAAACTCCCCTGCCACAGGCGCTTCTAGTGACCCAAACTCAAGATCCGAACTTCCCATCGCCCACTCCATCAAAGCATCTAACCCATCCCCATCCAAATCCTCTCGCCCATTTCCCTCAAACCCGCCGCTCGTCCCCGCGTAAGTATAACTATCGACCAAACCTCCACCTGAATCATACAAATCAATGGTCTCTCCTGCTACCGATAACCCTCCTGAAAATGGCCCAACCACCAACCTCTGCTCTCCCCCTTTCGGACTCACCAACCTCCCCCGAAATGCCAGCTTGTCCCGAACCACAAAAACCGAACTTCCTGGTAAAACGACAGTTCCAGCCGGAATGACAAAACTCACCCCACCCGACACCACCCATCCACTTGCATCCACCGAAACATCTGACGTATTTCGCAGCTCAAAAAATTCCTCCTGTTGGTTTCCCGAAACCGGAAAATAATCCACTTCACCAATTTCCAAAGCCACCCCAACCTGCTCCTCTGGCAAGTCCGCAACCGCCCCATAAATTTCCGACCGCCTCGCCGGCAACCACTCCAAACGCAAACGATCAACCGCTTCCTTCATCGACTCCGCATCTGGAGAATTCACATCCCATGGCCTCGGCACCGGACTGCCATCCAACCAGGTCCCCCACGCCTGAAAATCCAATAGCGCATCACTCACCGCTCCCCCATTCGAATCCAACAAAGCCAACTGCTCATCCAACCGCTCCGACAAATAATTCGTCGCCAAATACTCATCACTCAATGACCTCAACCTACGAAAAAACATCTCCCGCGTCCTCTCGTCGCCGCCCAGCAAAGCTTCCACCAACACACTCCCCCTCCCCAACTCCAAAAATTCAGTGTGCCCTTCCGTGGCCAACTCCGTATTGAAAAAGAACCCCGAATTCTTAAATTCCCTCCCAAACGTTAAATCCAAATCCCAAGGCAAAATCGCCCACTCCCCACTCCCAGTCGTATCCCGATATAAATAGTAATTCTTCGCCCCCATATCCGTCTGCATCACCACGACCAACCCCGCCAGAGTATTGATCGTCATCGGCAAATCCACATGATCAAAAATATAATTCTTCCTCGCCTCTCCAACCAAATTTACCCCCTCGACCAAAGCGTCCAAATCTCCCCTTCCCTCCTCCTTCCGAGTCAATTGACGCGCCACCGTATGATCTCCCAGCTCATCCAACCTCAACTCCATATCCTCTGCCTTGTATAGAGCCCCCTCCGGATTTAACCCAGCTCGCTCCAAATAAAGATCATTCGCATCCTCAACAACGTCCGCCACGTAATGAAATTCTCCATTCTTCTGAACCCTTGCCGAAAACGCAAAATGCGTCGGCACTCCAGCATCCCTCAACAATTGATACGCCAAAAAATTTCGCGACTTCGCCTTATCCGTCCAATTCGTCAACCAATCGATATCCTTCACTCGCGCCTCCCCCACCTTCCACAAAAATCGCTGCGTTTTGTTAAAGTCTAAATTATATCCCTTCTTATCAAAAAACCTCGACGACTGCCCCCTCACCGAAAACCTCACATTGTCATAGTACTCACCCAAATAATAGACCCCAGCTCTGACTTCCTGAAAAGAATTTAACCTCGTAAAATCCACTGGCTTGATGAACCACTCAAAAACCTCCGTCGCAGATTCCACTTCCTTCCGCACCGGAACCCCAAAAAACTCATGCGAATCATCCGGGTCAAAAAACTCCGGATAACGCGTCACTCGCCCCATCCCATCCTGAGCCCAAAATTTCCACCGAATCAACTCCCCCTCACCAGCACCCGGAATCGTTGCCTCAAAATTCTCACCATCCAAGGTGGTCATCGCCACCACCGTGTCGTCACCCAACCCATAATCGTATGTCAAAATCACATCCGTCGCCCCCTCCACCCGCGCTGTCACCACCAGATCCTCTCCCACCTCAGGCCGCGCTCCTCCCGTCCGAGCTTCCACAAACACAGGCCCCAACTCAACCCCAACCCCATTCACAGCTCCAGGCGTTGCCAAATCATCCCTCCCCTCCACCCGATAACAAACCAAAACTCACATCCACTTTCTGCTGCCCAAAATCAAACGAAGACAAAATTGTCGCCCCATCTGGTGCCACCAACCCCAAAAACTCCCCACCCCCACTCAATTTAAAATTTGACCTTAGCTCCCCCTCAACCGGAACCTTGTTCGACGCAAAGACAATCACATACCCACCAGCATCAAGAACCACATCTGGAAACTCCCATTTTGTGAGATCATCAGACCGATCGGTTAAAAAATACCCCTCCAAACTCAATGACTCAGAACTTGGATTATGAACCTCAACCCAATCTGAAAACTCCCCATCTTGATCAGCCAATACCGAATCATTAATGGCCATAAATTCCGTAATGACAGGTCCTCCCCACCCCAAAATCGGAGCGAAAACCACCAACAAATACACAGAAACCCTCATCGCCCCAAAATCTACTCCACCCTCTCCCCACCCGCAACTCACTTAAGATGACCCAGTCGCCTCCCAATCTACCCTCCAAAAAACCAACCACACAAAAGAACCCAGGACACGACGCTTTCAGTAAATCAACTAATTGCATTAAAATAATGACATTTGCACGACATTTAATATTAAAAATTGTTTTATTTTAATATCTATTTCACCCTTGCCAAAAGCCCCCTCAAATTGAATCTTCCGCGCCCCTATATAAAATCTATGAAAAGAAAACACCTATCACCTCTCATCCTCCTTGCTTCCTGCTCTCAACTACCAGCGGTCATCCTTGCGGACTTCCAATTTACCAGCGGCAGTATCTCGTCTGGGGATGCCTCCACCAACTGGACAACCACCGACCTTTCAAATGGCCCTGGAATTCCATTGAACATCAGTACCGTCAATGGGAATCCAGCGGGTAGCACCGAAATGACCTTCGGAGACTTCGACAACAACGATGTCGCAGGAGCTCTCGCCGCCGGCGACTACTACTCTTTCACAATCACCCCATTGGGTGGCTCAAGCCTGACCTTGACCAACATCACCTTTGACATGTTCAAAACCGAATTCGCAGGCGCCAATATCACGGCAAGCCTGTTTTCAAGCATTAACGGATTTGCAACTCCAACCGACGCGATCGGCTCTGGAACCCTTTTCGGAGCTGGTGAATCCAACCAATATCTAAACCGAGCAATCAGCCTGGGAAGCCTTCCAAGTATCACAACTTCAACCGAGTTCCGACTCTACATCGACGATCGCGGAGCGAGCAGCAACTCCAACCTCTTCAATTTGGACAATATCATCCTCAACGGCGAAGTCACCCAGATCCCAGAAGTGTCAAGCTCAGCCCTAGGCTTGCTTGGATGCCTCCTTTTCGGAGTTCGCCGTCGTCGGTCGAACTAACAAGCCACATCATCTCTTAACCTAACAGGTCTAGATAGGAATAACCTGTCTAGACCTTTTTTAATGCCAGAACCTCGGGTCAAATTCTGATCCCACCTGGTGCTCTATTCACTACAGCTCACGAATCTCCACGTTCTTCCACTGAATTTCCCCACCGTGCGTCTGCAACTGAATCGGACCCGACTTAGGAATCTTCCCCCCCTTATTAAACAAGTTGTGCATCTGCGCCTCATCAACCACCACTTTCCCATTCAAAACAACAGTGACAATGTCCCCCTTCAGACGGACAAAAATTTGGTTCCACTCCCCGATTGGCTTATCTGCAAAAACCAAAGGATCTTTCCCCTGACTCCCCTTCTTATTGTTCCAAAGTCCACCCGAACCCTTTGGAGCATCCTTGTGACCAATCTTAGGATCCCAAATTTGAACCTGTGGGATCCCCCGAAGATAAATCCCACTATCAGCCCCCTTCGCATACTTAAATTCAAGCTTCAGCTCAAAATCTTCGAAATGCTTCTCCGTCGTCAAATACAGGCCCTTCCCGTCATTCACAATCACCCCATCCACAACCTTCCAATGAGCATGAATGCTCTCCATACTTTTCTTCTTCTTCTCCGCCAACTTCTCCGGCGACAACTTCATCCATTTCTCCGGATTTTCGGTTCCCAATCCCCACCACCCCGTAAAATCTTTCCCATTGAACAGTGGGGTGAAAATCTCTCTATCTGATTTTCTCCCCCGCTTCTTCATCCCTTTAGGAATCTTCCCAGGCCCGTTACCATCTCCCCACCCTTCGCCAAACTCCCCATCCTTCACCTCGATCTTCGGCTGGACCTTCTTCTCAACACTCTTCTCATCTCCAAACAAACTGCCCAAGCCCAAGCTGCCAACAACCAAAACCTCCCGAATCATTCTCATAAAATTACTCCTACACCAATAAACTCTCAACCACCAACCCAAACATCCAACATTCCCAAGCTCCGCGATTCCACACTTTTTCCAATTCTCTGTGGGAACCAAACCTCCGTCCTTCCCTTCCAGTCATGCCTCCGCTAAAAACCTCTCATCACCATGAAATTCGCATTCATTCTCATCCTCCTCACCACCCTGCTTTCCGCCGAAGACTGGCCCAACTGGCGCGGCCCTGCCCAAAACGGCACCTCCACCGAAATTGATCTCCCCGACACCTGGAAACCCGGGGGCAAAAGCCAACTTTGGAAGTACCAAACCAATGGAGGTGGAGCTCCCGTCATCCACAATAACCGTCTCTACCTCTTCTCCTATGACCAATTTGGTGACGATCCAGCCCAAGACGTCCAAGAAAACCTCCTCTGCCTCAACCCACACACCGGTGAAAAAATCTGGGAACACCGATTCCCCGACTACATCTCAGATGTTGTCTACAATCGCTACGGCATCGGATCCCCTATCGTTGATCTGGAAACCGGCAACATCTACCTCCAAACCTCCAACGGACGATGTGTCGCCTTCACTAAAGAAGGAAAACAACTCTGGGAAGTCTCCCTCATGGAACAACTCTCCCGCCTCACCTTTCCAAACGGACGCACCGGCTCTCCGGCCATCCATGGCCCTCTCGTCATCTTCCACTGTGTCACCGCAAACTGGGGACGCACCGGACCAGCACGCGATCGCTTCTACGCCTTCGACAAACTCAGCGGAAAGCTCGTCTGGACCTCCACCCCAGGCATCCGTCCAGTTGACTCATCTTTTTCCATGCCCGTCTTTGCTAAACTCGGCGACCAAACCGTCTTCTATGCCGGAACCGGATGTGGCAATGTCGTCTGCGTCAATGCCAGCACCGGTCAACCAGTCTGGCGATTCCTCCTCTCCCAAGGGGGGGTCAATTCTCAAGTGCTTCTCCACGGCAAAGACAAACTCATCGCCATCCATGGGAAAGAAAATATCGACTCCACCGCCAAAGGACGACTCGTCTGCCTCAAAATCCCGACTGAATATCCCAAGAACCTAAAAGAACCCATCGTTCTCAAAAAAGAGGCCGAAATCTGGCGCAACAACGACCACATCGGCTTCACTTCCTCACCCATTCTGGTCGGTGACCGAATCTACACCACCAACTTCACCGGCGAACTCATCGCCGTCGATGCCAACTCCGGGAAAACCACTTGGCACAAAAAATTAGCCCCTGATCAAATCCACGCCTCCCCGGCTTACGGCGATGGCAAAATCTACTCCGCCTGGTTTGACGGCACCTTCACCATCGTCAAACCAAACGACGACAATCCTGAAATCCTCACCCATCTCGAAATCAAAGACAACGCCGGCTCCGGCGTCACTTGTCTCGCCGCCCCCACCATCTGGAATGGAAAAGTTTACCTTTCGACTCGCGACGGACTCTACTGCTTCGGACGCAAAACCAAACCCACCCAAACTCCTGCCGTGAAAGAATGGATCAAACCCCTCCCAACCACCCAACTCCAAATCATCCCCTCCGAATTCTCCATCACTCCTGGCTCCAGCCAATCATTCACCGTCTGGGGGCTCGACAAAAACGGAAACCGCACCCAAAAAATCACCGAAAACCTCACCTGGAAAAAATTCATCCCACCCACAGCCAAAGTCAAAGCCAAGCTCGACGCCTCTCTCGACCCTAAATCCGGCCAACTCACTTCCACCAAAGAATCTAAAACCTCTGCCGGCGCCATTAAGGTGACCCACAAAGGCCTCACCGCCACCACCCGAGGCCGCATCGTCGCGGGAATCGGCTACTCTAACGACTTTGAGAAGATCCCACTTCCCATGAAAAATGGCGCAGGAGAAGCCGTCAACTTCCCCCCACTTCCCTGGCTCGGCGCCCGCATCAAATGGCATGTCATCGAAAAAGGTGGCAACAAAGTCATCACCAACCGCCTCGACAACACCCTCTTCCAACGCACCATGAACTTCTTCGGACACCACCAACTTTCCGACTACGTTCTCTCTGCCGACGTCATGACCGACGGAAACCGCCGCATCAAATCAACCATCGGCCTGGTCAACCAACGCTACCTCATCACCCTCGTCGGAAACGACGACACCCTCGAAGTAACCAGCAATCACGAACGAGTCAAAAAATCCGCTGACTTCAAAATCAAAGCCAATACCTGGTACAGCCTGAAAACCCACGTCAAAGCAAACCCCGATGGCTCCGGAGAAGTCCGAGCCAAAGCCTGGAAAAAAGGAGAACCAGAGCCCAAAGACTGGACCCTCGTCGTACTCGTCAAACAAGTCCACCCCCACGGCTCCCCAGGCATTTTCGCCTTCTCCCCACAATCCCAAAAACGCACTTACCTGGATAATCTAAAAATTACGGCACCCGAATAATCGGAGACCTTCGATCTCAGAAACGAAACCAGACCTGAATTCGAATCTTCGATTGGCCCATCCAGCCCGAAAAACTCGACACACTAGGGCGATCATTCAAGCACCTCACCAAGAATTTCCAATCCTCCCACCAGCCGCATTACAATACATTTTTTGAAACATTCCTCCGACTTGCGGTGTGCCCTTTGTAGACGATGAAAATGGACCAAGAGGCTAAAAGCGATTCGGAACTCCTCGCCAAGTACGCTATTCACAACGACCAGAAGGCATTCGAGCTTCTCGTTTCTCGACATTGCCAATTAGTTCAGGGTGTCGCCAAACGAACCCTTGGAGAACATCACGAAGCTCAAGATGTCACTCAAGCAACCTTTCTCCTACTCGCCAAAAACGCCCACAAACTCAAAAGCAATAAATCTCTCGCCCCCTGGCTATACACTGCTGCGCGGAGGCTCGCCCTCAACTCCATCCGATCAGAAAAAAGACGCCAACAACGCGAGCAGCAATCCATTTCCCACGTCGCATCAATGCCACAACATGAAACAACTAACACCCAAGATATCCGCACCGAAATTGACGCAGCTATCACAAAAATTCCCGAAAAATATCGCACCCCACTCATTCTTTTCCACCTCCAAGAACAACCTCTCAAAAAAATCTCACAAACTCTCAAACTCAACGAAAATACCCTCCGCACAAGAGTGGCACGTGGCCGGGACCTACTAAGAAAGCACCTCCTCAAACGCGGGTTCGAATTCTCCGCCCTCGCAACGATCACCCAAATCCTAAGCTCCGAAGCGAACGCCCACCCGGTAACTCCCGCTTTCCAAAAACAACTCTGTGCTGTTGGGAAAAATGACCCCCCTACGATCAACCCTGATATCCTCAACCTTACCTCATCAGTCTCATCCTCAGCCACCAACTCCCTCACTTCCACAAAAGCTCTCTGCATCATCGCTCTCACACTCCTCGTCACAGGGGCTCTCATCACCTTTTCCAAAGAAAGATCACCATCTAAACCATCTCACAGCAAATCCTCAAATCAACCAGCCTTCATTACCTTCAAAGAAAAGAACACCCAACCAACGAAGGGCGCTAACCAAAAAACACTGACCACCCAAAAATTGATCAACGAACTCCGAAATTTCGTTAGGGAAAAAGATCAAGCGCTAATCGAGTTCTATACCAACAAGAACGGGAAAATTGGTCTTTTCCACCCTCGTGGTCGAAAAGATCTGAAACAAGCAACAGCTGGCGTCACCTCAAAGATCGCCAACCTCGCGTATCAACTAGGGCAACTCGAAAACGAAAATTCTCTCATCATCCTGGGTCAAATTTTTGATTCATCATTACCCCAAGCAGCAGAAATAGACAGAAGCCGAACGTTCAAAACAGCCCTCTTCGGCTCCGCACTTGGAGGCTGGCTTTCAAAACAACCCAATCGCGCTTTCACAGCAGCTCAAAAAAATTTCACCTCCCATAATTTTGGCTTCTTTGGATGGCGAGGCGAAGGAGAGAAAAAAAATGGTGAGGTACTAGCACGATTACCCTCTCGAAAATTCGAAGATAACACCACCTTTGCCGCCCAAATCACCAGAGGAATCATGGCTGGTAAACCCGAAATCTCTTCTCAAAGCATCTACCCTCTAACCATCGGATTGATGGATTTTATGGGAAATCCACCTATCACCTCGAACCCATCGAGAGAAAAAAAAATAATCGAAATACTCCGCAAAGATCCTTCTCTCCTTTTCTTCGCCATCTCAAACACCATCGAATCAAACCTGGGATCCATGCAAAGTATGCAAACGATCTCCATGTTTCTCGGCGGATTTCTAGATTCTCGTGACCCCTCCCCAGATCAATACCTCGAATTGATCAATGATATCATCTTTCTAGGCACCCCATCCCTCGATTCAGAACCGAAATTATCCCGCATTCCCCAACCGTTGAGTCATCCAATCTTCTATCATTGGGTCTCAAAAGAACCCCTCGACGAACCCGCAAGATGGCTCAATGAACAACTCAGAAAGCCAGGGGGTAACCACAATGAACTACCCGCAAGGAAAATCGAATTTGATTCCATCCTCTCCAACCTAAAACAAAATCGAACCCTTTCGGACATCCAAGCCTGGAAAAAACAAAACCCTAATTTTCGCGTCGAATAATACCACCAGGAATCCCAGCCTTCCCTCCTCCGCCAAAAAAAATCAACTTTTTTGGGTCATTTCATCTCGATCAGACGTGTTCCTATCAACAACACCTCGATCCCATGAAAATAATAATCCACCTATTCATTCTATCCAGCATAGTACTCAAGGCCGCAGGAGACCGTCACCCAATCAAACCAGAGCACGAACTCATCATCACCTCCCCCAGCGTTGTAAACTCCAAACTCGCCAAATACCCTGGCCCACTCTCCTTCGGCCGCCTCCTTGAAGCCAACTATGGCAAGAACATAGCTCCCGAAATTGCGAAAACCTTCATTTTGAGTTTTGCTAGAGACACAACTGTCAACGAGCAAACAATCCCAGCCAGAGAGTTAGCCAAGGACAAAGTCATCGCCCCATGGCAAAAAAAAGATGGCTACACCGATTCAAACTTAGATCGTTGGCGACCCAACCTAGCAAATGCCCCATTTAAACTCACAGCGATTGTAAACCGCCAAGACATCGCTATCGCCAGTAGCATTTCTCCCGTTGAGAGATTCGTCCGAACAACTGCAACAACACAAGTTCCACCAACCTTTGGTCCCACAACCCTCCCCAGGCAAACACCTCCAACGTCCAGCAGATCAAGGAGAAGAACAGCTGCTTACTACAGCAGTGGATTCACACTCCCAGCTGGCGAAATGCGTCTAGTTTACTGTCTCACTAATCAAGACGGCTCCCCAATCGAAGGAGGAATGACCGTAATTCTTGAGTTCGACCAACGAAATCTTATTCTGAAAGAACAACCTGAATCCTCTCTACAAGTGACTGGCGAAAACAACCACCTTGTTGCCAAAAGATGGAATTCTCTCAGTTCTCACGAAGGGTTTAACTTAGATTACATGGATGATCTATGCGACCTAGTGTCCACTGTTGCCTCCAAAGAAAATACCCCAAAAAACTCTCGATCACGAACCCCCTCTCGTCTTCTTCGGATACGCACCAACGATAGCGCCTTAGGAAAAGGCCGCGAATTTAGACAATTTAATTCCGCAGAGAAACACCTATTTCCATCCTTGCTGTCCGCTTCGATAAACGACCGGTTCTACGAAGAAAAATCAAAATCTAACAAAGCCCTCTCAAGGTATATCAACCGATACAAAGTGCTTCCAGAATTCGTCGAGGTTGGCCTCATCAAAGTCCCAACATCCACGGCACATTCAATCGTCCAAGAAGATCAAGATACAATGTGGAATGGACGGGCTGTCAGAAGTCAATTAAGGCGTCACATATCAATGAACAGCTGTATTGGCTGCCATGGTGGGGAAACAGGCACCAGTGGTTTTCATCTAGCTCCACCCGTACATTCTTCCCTCCCTACCCTGGTCTCAAGTTTCCTCGCTAATCAGGACACCAAGAATCGCCAAAAATCAAATTCGAAAATCAAAGCGTTTAACAAGTCAGGAGAACTAGCACGCCGCCTCAAGATTCAAAAGCTTCTTCTAAGGCGAGCTGTCGTAAGAGATTCTGTTTTCGATAGAATGACCCGGCGAGATGACCTCACCATCCACTAAAACGGTAGTCTGAAAAGTGCAGAATAAATGCCATTTCTAATTTCAAAATGGCGGAATGACAGAGCGATTTTTAGAATAGGACTCAAAGTACCTGAGCCCAATCACTCTCCAAAGAAGTCCGCCTCTAAACCTGCCAAGTCACTTAGATGTCTCAATTCCTCAGGGATCGTTTGAGTAACCCAGACCTGAGAAGCCCCCTCACCCGAAAGGGTAATATGATAACGCCAATTTTCACGATCACCCACAGGCTCCGTTTTAAAATGAAATCGGCGCTCATGATTAAAGGATCCAAAAATTTGATTCACTTTCTTCAAGTGTAAAAAAGTTCGCCCTCGCCTCTCCCCAAGAACCTCTCGAACGCCCCCCTCGAAAACCTCCCCCACTTTTGCAACTCGAGAACTCAACTCTGGAATAATAACTTCCACAGATTCATCGTCTGCACGATCGACTTTAGCCACTTGAGATTCAATCTGCGCTACATCTTGATTCAACGTCTCCCACAAATCCAAAAGCCCCTCTCTCTCTGCCGCCGACACTCCCAAATGTTTCACCACGACATTCTGATCATGAATAAGGCCCGCTCCCAACTCGGCCTCTAGATCAAGCAGGTCCAAATCAGAAATCAGCGACTCAGGCACCAGTAATTCGCCACTCCCCACAACGCCAACCTCCCGTGGCTTCCTCTCCCGAAAAACCAAACCCTGCCCCCCAACCTTTTGGTCACCGTACGATTTGCGATGACCATTCTCATCCCGAAAATTTGCTCCTCCCAGATTCACTACCCGATCTCCATTCACCTGCGCCTTCCTCTCCTCAGGCAGCAAATACCTACCCACAAAAAAACCAAAGAGCAGACAAACCAAACCAACAACAAAAACCTCTTTCTTCATAGCAAATATCAATCATCTACCTCCCTGTTAAAATGATACCCTATCGAGAAAAAAATCGAGCTGTTAGCACAACAACATAACAGCTCAAATTTCAAATCACCCGATGAGATCGGGCTCTTCTAGTCAAAAACAATGTAAGCAACCTGCTCATTCGTGTGGCTGCGTTCAGCATCCCTCAATTCATCTTCCAAGATATGCATTCCAATACTGTTCATCCCAAAAGCAGAAGTTCCAGACAACACCGGCCACCCCCCATCAGTTCCATCAACACCCGCCAAACTCAATGCCGCCGCGCTCGGAACACCCAAACCACCTGCCAATGAATACCGGTAAGGTGTCGACGAATTCGCACCCCCCCTCACCGAATCAGCACCAACTCCAGCCACATACCGCTGCCCAGCGATCGACCCAGTTCCAGCCTCAATCACAATATAGCCCACTCCCTCATGCTTCCTCACGCGATTTGGATCTTCTCCAATATGTTTCCCAACTGCCAAGCTCCCCGAATTTGCGGGATTGCTTCTCACATTTGATGAAGACCAAAAAACCGACCAATCAACATTCTGATAGCTCAAAACCTGCCCCACGATGACCGGATTTTGGTAACTGTTCTGGTATGCCCTAGACACCGAAACCCAAGACTGATTGTTCGCTGTGGGCGTTAACGGAAAACGCACTACCTCCATCTTCACACCATGCTCAGCCACGGTGTACTTTCCGACCTCAGCGGCCACAATTGAGACATCCACTCGAACCTCACCCGATAATTTGTCCAGCCGATCCAACTTAATATCAAAGCGATTGCCCCTGACTTGTTTCAGCCTCGTCACCACCGGAGGTGTCCCACCCACATTTCTCACAATCGGAGTCGCAACCACCACCAGCGACCGATAAGTCTGATCCAACGTCACTCGTGTCCAACGAAGATTGGAAATCCCCTTCAATTCTAAAGTCTCTAACTTCACATTCGCCACCGAAACAGGAGGACCTGATGACACCACCAAGTTAATCGTTCCAGTAGTAGAACTCTGACTAATAATTCGGTCCACAGGAACCGTCGTACTTGAAACCCTAGAAATTTCCCCGACCTGATGTCCAGCCTGAGTAATCGCATTGGTAGCACTCGCAAGAGTAAGCCCCGTCACATAAACTTCTTCAGATTGGTCTCCGAGTAAGTCCAACATCGCCTCGCCCATACCAATTCCAATATCCAAATAGGTCTTAGCGTTACCACACCAATGGAAAGCCTGGTTAGCCCCACGGGGAGAAATTTCAGGACCACGAAAGAACCCCCGAGCCTCCACCGTGAAAACATTACCCTGAAATTCTGCGCGATTCGGAACATTCAATTGCGCATTCATTAGAGAAAGTGCCCGCGGATGAGTTTCTGCCCAGCCACTCATGCCAGTTGTCGCAAGCACAAACGGCAAATCAGGCGTCCCCAGATCTCGTCTAATATCTTTGATAAAATTCACCATATTGGCCTCATACTCGTCATTAAACGACTCCACCACACGATCATTCCATCCTTGGTGCCAACCAAATCCCACAATCTCAACACCCTGCCCCGCATACTCTGGAAAATTTTTCCCAATATCTCGAATCCCCTCATTCACAACTCTGAGAATCTCGTTGTAATAGAACCCTGTCGCTCCAGACGAACTCGGTGGCCTAAAGTCCACTGCCAAACTCTTCCCACCCCAGGCCGTCTTGATAATAAAAACTTGATCAGAGATCGCCTGCCCAACAGTCGCTCCAAAACCATATTCTGGACCAATCAGGCGATCATTAGCCCCAGCTCCAACTCGCAAATCTGACCTAATGAGACTCGCTGCACTTTGTTCATAATGAATCCAAACATCATCAAATGTCGCAAATCCACCTCTTCCATCGGAAGCAAATCTATATTTCCCCGTCGGATCATTTGCAATCGTGTGACTCAACGTCCCCTGAGTTGTTGCCGGAAACATCTCCCCATGCCCCTGCATATTTGACTGCCCAGCCAAAACGAAAACTTTCACTGGCCCGGCTTCCAACACCCCCGACAACATCACTGAAGCATAAAGCACACAAAAATAACGATTCATCAAAGACAAACCCAAAAACTAACCTTTCATTGTTGATATTAAATAAAACCCCTTCTTCATAACAAGATTTGGAAAGGATCGGAAACTACAGATCAAAACCTAGCAGTGTCAAACCCAAACAAAAAGTGCAATTTTTTACATGTAAATATTAAACATAAAGACAACAAATAGATCTCTAAAATCGAACATCCAAATAGAACCAAGAGCCAGGGCGTAATACCCAATTCAAATCGTCCAACAAACCCGATGAAAAACAAATAGATCTCGAGCTGATCTCAAATTCCTCCGAAAAAAGAACTTTTTTCGGTCACTTCCACCAATTCAAGCGTATCCCTTGATAGAAACACCTAATTCTCATGACTAAATTTTCCCTTTCGATACTCTCCATGGCCCTGACTGCCACGGCGATCGCAACTCCCCACCCCATCAAACCAGAACACGAACTCATCATCACCTCCCCCAGGGTCGTCAACTCAGATTTGGCTGTCTATCCTGGCCCCTTATCGTTTGGAGGCCTCCTGGAAGCAAATTACGGCAAATCGTCTGCTCCCGAAGTCGCCCGCTCTTTCATCCTGAGCTTCACCAAACCCACAAGGGTGAACAACCAAACAATCCCAGCCCGAACAAAAGCTTACCAAAAAGTCGTCAAACCCTGGCTGGAAAAAGATGGCTTTGAAGAAACCAATCTTTTCAGTTGGAGACCAAACCTCGCCAATGCTCCCTTCAAACTAACCGCCATTGTCAACCGCCAAGATATAGCCATCGCCAATTCCATTTCGCCCACACCCGACTTCTCCCGCACCTTCGTCCCGAGATCTTCAACCTTTAGGAGACGATTCTCAACTGGATCTGGAACCGAGAGCTATTACGGCTCATCGATCCCTCCTGCTGGCGAACTCAGACTCATCTATTGCCTCACCAACGCTGACGGAACTCCCATCGAAGGAGGAATGACCGTAATTTTTGAATACGATCAACGAAATTTAATCGTCAGCAACCCTGAAGAAAATCCGATCTCCACTCGTAGACCCAGTGGTCAAGCCAATCATCAAGTTGCAAAACTTTGGAACATGCTAAGTTCCCACGAAAAGCTCGACGTGGGATACCTCCGAGACCTGGAAAACCTCGTCGTAAAGGCCACAACAACTGAAAAACAAGATACCTTCCGCTTTCGAGGGGGCCCAATGCTAAGAATTCGCACGAACGATAACGCCCTTGGAATAGGACGTGAGTTTCGACAATTCAATTCATCTTCTGGAAGCAACCTATCGCCCGCACTTCTCTCAACCTCAATTCACGATAAATTTTACATCGAAAAATCAGAATATTCCAAAGTACTTTCTAATTACATCTTCGGAAAAAGATCACTACCTCAGGAAGTGATGATTAAGAATAAAAAGATCTCAACCTCAACCGCTCATTCCATCGTCTTACCTGGTAGAGAAAATAGATCGGCCTGGAAAGGTTACCGGGTCAAAAATTCAATCCGCCGAAATATCTCAATGAATAGCTGCATTGGTTGCCATGGGAACGAAACGGGTTCGGATGGATTTCACCTCGCACCACCAATCGACTCCAAGCTTCCCACCCTCCTCTCTGGGTTCTTGGCGAACAATGAAGCAAACAATGCCATGGAAGATCCATACACCCAAAAATCTTACAGTGGTCGAGGCGAGCTAGCACGCCGTAAGTATATCCAGGAACTCTTCCTCGATCCAGATTCCGCACAGGATGAACAATTCGCAAAACTTCTCACTCGAACTGACCTTCTGATCCACTAAACTATGAAAACGCCGCTTACCATCATCACGACATTGCTCCTCTGCCTGACCGGACTCAGCAAAGCCTCCCAAATCCTCATTGAAGAGTTTGAAAATCATCAGCAAACAGGACTGAGCGAAACCTTGGACTCGATTAGACAGATTCTCACCTCCAAGCATCAGACCACCCTCACTATCGACATCAAAAATTCAGACCTCGCAAACAAAAAAATCCCAGCTTTTAAACTACGCAGAGTCTACCTTAAAGATCTTCTTTCCTCTCTCGGAGCTCTCAGTGAAACCTCAATCACTCTTGAGAAAGAAGAGATCGTCGTATCGCCCCTTAAAAAAGAATCTCCAACAACACGCTCAAACTCCACGAGTCAAACACCGACTGAAACTCCCGTTAATCACGATGGACCTATTAGCCAAATCTACCACCTAAGCAGCAACCTCACCAACAAAGAGCCAATCAGCAAAGAGCGCCTTCAACTAAACTATGATCTCCAAAAAAGAGACATCTTTGAACTTGCTAACCAACTCGGTGATCACACCGATGATCTCGAAATCCACTTTGTAAAAACTCCGGGGATACTTTTCCTGAGAGCTCCCGTCCAGTATCACCTCCACCTTGCTTCCAGGCTCTCTATTTTTGATGGCGAGATCGGAGGACTCCCCAAAAACACGAAAAAATCAGGCTCACCAACATTAACATCCCCAGACACCCCAAATCCGGAAACCCGCCTTCTACTTGAAGCAATCGGCGACTTAACAGACAAAGTAGCCGAACTTCAGGAAAAAATAGAAAAACAGGAAAAACTCATCCAAGACCTATCAAAAAAGGTCGAGTAGTGATAGAATCCTAAATCTGAACTCCCTCTACTCAGCGTCTGATGGATCCCATTCCCGATCACGAAATCCCAAAACTGACCACTAACCTTAAAAAAGGGAGCGAATCAGCGTGGCGAATCTTCCACGACCACTACAGTCACCGTATCGCAGCATTCATCCACCAACATACAAACGACCAAGACGCCATCCCTGATATCCTTCAGGAAACTCTATGCCGAATCGTTCGACATATCCGAAAATTCCCCACCGAAAATCATCTCTGGTGCTGGCTCACCCGACTCGCTCGCTCAGCTGCCACTGATCACTACCGCAAAAGGCAACGGCACGACCAAGCTCTCCACCGCCTTTTTGAAAATCACACCCCAACGCCATCAATCCCCAATATCGAACCCCATCTTACCGCGCTTTCCAAAACCTCTCGCATCCTCATCGAAGAAAAATACTTCCACGGATACACCGTCAAAGAAATCGCCAAACTTCACTCCTCTACCCCAAAAAAAATTGCCCACGCCCTCGATGCCGCTCGCAAAACCCTCAAACAACTGATTTCGTCATGAAAAACTACCGCCAACTTGCAGATGATGCCTGGCCAGAGATTCGCCGACGGGCACGTCAACGACGGATCAAAAACCGCCTCAAATTTAGCTCTCTCATTTTGGCCCCTATTGCCCTAGCGATTGCTTCCTTCAAAGTATTTCACGACAATTCCCAAAAGTCTCAACAGCCTTTGGCCTCCACTCCCACAACGGACGATATCGTCGTCATTAGAATTCCCTCTAGAAGTCCATCCCTGGCCGAGGTGTTAACTAGTGACGATCAAACGCTCGATGTCCTATCAGACCTTGGCCCCATCATTATCAACCACCCTGACGGCACCAGAGAACTCATCATTACCCGCCCACACCACATCACCCCACCAACCTATCCCACCAACTAAACGATAAAACTTGAGAAGCAGGCTTTCGAAACCTCCACTTGATATCCTATGATATCCTCATGATTCGGACAATCTACTTTCTTGTTCTTTCAACCTTCACCATCTTAGCCTCCCCTCCCAATATCATCGTCATTCTGGTTGATGACCTCGGCTACAGTGACCTTTCGTCATACGGATCTCCCGATATCCAAACCCCACATATCGATAGCCTCGCCAAACAAGGACTCAAATTTACAAACTTTTACGCCAACTGCCCAGTATGCTCCCCCACCCGGGCCGCTCTGCTAAGTGGAAAATATCCCGAACTCGTCGGGGTCCCGGGAGTCATTCGTACCCACTCCGAAGATAGCTGGGGTTACCTTCAACCTTCCTCCCAGCTACTGCCTAGTTTTCTCTCCAAATCGAACTATCATACCGCTCTCATCGGGAAATGGCACCTTGGCCTCAACCCTGAGGCTCACCCCAATAAAAAAGGGTTTCAACACTTTCACGGATTTCTTGGGGATATGATGGACGACTACTATCATCACCGCCGATGGAACCAAAACCTGATGCGCCTCAATCGCGAAACCATCACATCCAAAGGGCACGCCACAGACCTTTTCACCGATTGGACAATCCAATATCTAGAATCTCAAAAATCATCACCTAACCCGTTCTTCCTATACCTAGCCTATAACGCTCCACACACCCCCATCCAACCTCCTCAAGATTGGCTAGAAAAAATTCAACAACGAGAACCAAAGATCAGCAAAAAGCGCGCTGTTCTTGCGGCCCTCATCGAACACATGGACCACAATATCGGACGTGTCATTTCCACACTTAAGAACAATAAACAATGGGAAAACACCCTCGTTATCTTTACCTCAGACAATGGTGGCCAGCTCAACGTAGGAGCAACCTGTGGACCACACCGGGGAGGAAAACAAGACATGTACGAAGGAGGGCTGAAAGTCCCCACCATTGCAACCTGGCCAGGCATCATCAAACCCAACACCTCAACAGACCTCGTCACAATCTCAATGGACTTATTCCCAACCATTTTGGAAATTGCCAACCAGTCAATTCCCCAAAAAATTGACGGCCTATCCATTCTCCCCTTTCTTAAAAATGAAGAACAGGAGCTGCCCCGAAGAGATCTATTTTTCACCAGACGCGAAGGCAATCTCCGCTACATGGGCGAGTCATCGTGGGCCATGCGACGCGGTCCATGGAAACTCGTGAAAAATTCCCCCATGGCACCATGGGAACTCTTCAACCTAACAAAAGATCCTCTCGAAAAAACAGATCTAAAGAAAACTCACCCAAAAGAATACCGCCAACTCACGCAAGCAATGCGAGCTCATATTCAACGGGGAGGCTCCATTCCCTGGCAATCAACTGACCCTAAGTAAAAGTTGACCACAAATCTCGAAAGTTGACTTCTCATCTTTCTGTAACAGAAGGGTGCCACTCAAACTTATTCATAAAATTGAAATGAAATTGATATTTTTTTCATGCACTTTGATGGTCACTACTTCTTGCATTCAGGCCAAGCTACAACAAATCACGGATAAAAAAGAGTGGCTCGGATACTTCGCAGGGTGGCAAGGTCGGCATTTCGATTTTGGTATCCAGTCAAACGGAAAGAGTGTCTTACACCCAAAAAAGAATAGCAAAGAAAGAGGCAAAAACAAACAGGTGGAAATAGACTACATTCTTCAAGAAAAGAAGGGCGAGAAATGGATCACCAGAAAGTTTGATAAATTTAAGGGGCTAAACACGAAAAGCAAAACCTCAATCGATTCAAAAAAACCAGTCTCATTCTCAATCACATACTCCAATGGAGTCATCGTAAAATGGACCCATGAGCATTCCGGAAAAGAAGTCATCATTCGCCCTGAAATCATCGAATCGAACAACATCAGCGAACTCCAAGCAAAAATCGATGTGCGCCTCCCTAGACTCCACCAATTCGGCAGGAAACAAGACGAAAAACAAAGAGGCAAGAAAGTTGGGTCCGACTACCTCAAAGGAACCCGGCTCAATGATGGAAGGAAGGTGAACTACAGAATGAAAGACTTCAACCTCGACCCTTTCTCAGAAAAATTCTTCAAAAATGGCGTTTCTTCGTTCGAATTTTCCTCCACAGGATATCTCAGTGAATGCACCACCCGCTGAAGCAGGTGGCTTCAAGTTCGTCGACTAAAGTCG
>JAHDGN010000380.1 GCA_020627645.1 Akkermansiaceae bacterium | reverse complement strand
AATTCTCCCCATTCTTCTACTCAGCCCCGTCTGCTCTCATGGCATTATCGTCGCTGGCTACTCAGACGCAACGAATCTAAGATTCGAAGACGACCCCAGTTTTGTTGGCAGCGGATTTGATTTTTCCGGAGTAGGCAGAGGCTCAAATGGCACGTGGGCCACTTTAATTGGCGAGAATTACTTCATAAGCGCAAACCACTTTCGTCCAAGTATCGGAGGCACAATTGAATTCATCGATGGTAATTCGGTTTCTGATCCATCTTTCACTTACACTGTCGCAGGTGGCGCACAAGTAACAGGAACAGACTTATGGATCGGTTATACCGCCGAGCCTATTTCTACAAGTCTGCCGAGGTATACTTTGGAGACCACACCTGCGGATAGTTTTAGTGATCTGACGATCGGTTCAAATTTAGCCTATACCAATGGCGATCAGGTCAGCATTTCCGCCGCCACTGTGACCGACCACATCGTAGCCACCAATGAGGTTGAAAGTTTTCTCAATGAAGGTTCGATGTCATTTCAGACTCCAGACACAACAATCACCCTCACAAGTGCAGCCAGTTGGGACCAATTGATCATTTTTGAGAATCTTCCAACCGACAACCAGAACGACTACACAACGTATGAAAGCCAGCTACAAACAGGGGATTCTGGAAGCCCTCTATTTACCTCATCTGGTGGAGATCTCATCATCCAGGGAATTGCCTGGGCTGTTTTCGCAGGAGATAATCAAGTCTCTGGAAACTTTGAAGATACGAACGGGCCACCTGGAGGACCTACAGACCCTTTCGAGGAGAGAAGCGGCACTCTCTATACCTACGTCGGATCCTACACGAACGAAATTAACAACGTTATCAGCACGATCCCAGCACCCATCCCCGAACCAAGCTCGCTCTCTTTTCTACTGATCGGATTTTGGGGATTAATCCGACGACAAAGATAAGACCACAGCTTCCTAACCTCGCTGCAACAAAATGGAGTCAAAATCGTCTGTTAATCCGATAAACACCATCTAAGAGCTCACCTCATCAAGTATACAAAAAATTTTCTCGGATGGTCCGATCTGACGCTTATCACCCGTTTAATAGACAACATGAAAATGTTTTCTCGTTGACAGACCACCGATCACCATATTCTGTTAGAATCGCATGAAAAAAGTACACTTAGTTTCAACAATAGCCCTTTTGCAAGCAGCACCAGCAGCAGTGATCAACAGCAGCTTTGAGGGTGTCTCATTTGGTACGACAGCTCAGTTCCCCGCAGCTAGCTCAGGACTTATATCACCCTGGGACCATAGCGCAGGAGTTGGGATGATTCCTAATGCCGATACATTTGGTGGAGACACTTCTTCAGGCAGTCAATATGTCGCGATGAAAGGATCGGGTACAATTAGCCAAAACTTCAACCTTGCGGCGGGGGCCTACACCTTGGAATTCACAATTGCCCCATACTCAACAAATCAGACAATCGCAGGAACAGTAACACCAACATTCACGGGGACTGATGTTACTTCAACAGCCCACGACACAGCATTCGGAGCTGGAATAGTAGGCTACAACTCAGGAAACGATCAACCAATGGACGAAACCGTCATCTCGATCCCCTTTAACGTGACAGGACCAAGTCAATCTCTTTCACTTCTTGCTAGCTCTGCAACGATTGACAACGTCACGATCACACCAGTTCCGGAACCAAGCGCCTCTCTTCTCGGTGCACTTGCAGGACTCATTGTGTTCACTCGCAGAAAACGATCCTAAAACTCCAGAGCCTTTCAAAATAACCAGATGAGGAGACGGCTCATCATCTAGTAAATGGATGCTCAAGACTGAGATCGAAGTGTGTGATCTCAGTCTTTCTTTTCTCAGGTTTTGGGGCCGAACCTGAAACGATTTCTAGCTTCAAAATTGGGGAATGACGGAACGATTTTTAGAATAAGCAAGGCAGGAGGAGGGAGTGGTGCGGGCACCTCGACCGACGAAAAACGCCGTACATTCTGGAAATGGTCCAAGCTATCTCAGATCCGCGAAGCGCTGACTCTGCTGCATAAGCAGTCAGAAAATGCTGTGGTTGCTCAAGGCTTGGTCTGACTACTTTCTCAGAATGGCCTTACAATCTACTGCGGTGAGTTGCTGTGCAAGCTCGGGATCAAGTCTCCAAGATGAGCTGCAAAACTTTGCAGAATCTAACAACAAGAACAGATTGATCATGGTCTGCTATGGAGCTCAAAACCTGAATGATCAAAGAAGAAAAAATGGAAAATCAAATGCCTACAAGTCTGAACACTAAAGCGCTCGATCAAGTTCCAAGAAACCACCAGCTGCCGAACGAGCTGCCTAGTTGCAAAAAATATCTCTCTCAAAAATTACTCCGTTTATAAGGTAGCAAATCCACTTTTGCTTTGGATCCTAAGCACACATCCCCTCCAAGCTGAAAGACATCATCAAACCACACTCCAAATCGACGTCAAAGAAACCAACCAAGAAACGACAACAGTTCCACACCGAATTCAGGAATTCATCTCGGAAATCAAAACCCAAAAAACTTAATCCAGTCATCCAAGAAGCCCGCAGAGAATAACTCTCTTTCTCCCCTTGCATCCTCAGCGATAACAACCTAAGTTCGTTTTCGAAAGCCGGGATGGTGGAATTGGTAGACACGCCAGATTTAGGATTCTGTTTTTATTTTCGCTAAAAGCAACACCCCTTTTAAAATAAGGGATTCCAGACTTCAAAGCACCATCCACCAATGACCACTTAAGCCCTCTTTTCACTCTCCGGTGGTCACTCGGGTGGTCATTTTCCTCCCCCATCAAACCACCGCTTCCGGCACCGTCAGATTCCCCAAATTGGCAAAAGCATTCGTCCCCTGTGAAAAGCCATACGAATCTTCCCCGCTCATCAGGATCCTCCCCTGATTCGTCAACCACACCGCATGAGCACTGTTGAAGATCGCTCCGGCTACTGCGATCACTTTCTCGCCCGGATTCACGGACAACAAGACCTGCCGAAACCCTCGGTTGGCAAAAGTCACTGCATTCCCGACTCCCAGCTCACCGTTGTCGTTGAATCCCGTTGCCCATCCGGTGCCGTCATTGCAAATAACAAAGGTCGCGTGCTCATCGTTAATACCGAGGGGCAAGACTTGCAAAACGCCGTCGTGGGCCGAGCTGATTGAATTGAGGGCGGTGAGAGGAACAGGAGTGAGTTGGTTCGTGGTGTTGCCGAGGGCTAGTTGGTTGCGGTTGTTAAGTCCGCATCCGGTGAAGGTGCCGTCGTTCTTTTCAAAAATCACCCAAGCGTTCTTCCATCCACCCACCCAGAATCGCTTCACATCAGTTTCAACTTCCACGAAGTTGTTGCTCTGCACCATATTCCCCTGACCAAGCTGTCCGGCGGCATTTGTTCCGGCTCCTCGCACGGTGCCGTTCTCATCGATGAAA
>JAHDGN010000379.1 GCA_020627645.1 Akkermansiaceae bacterium | reverse complement strand
GCTGCCTGAGTATGAGTTGGGGTGCTTTGTTTGTTTTGCTGACAGGACAAGCTACCACCAACCATACCCTTTAGGCGCTCTTTTTGAACGGGTATTGAAGATAAATCCAGACTTGGCTTAGCTCAAGTCTGGATTTTTTGAGTAAGAATTACCGACGATTTCAAGGCCTCCATCAAGCAGAGGTTGCAAAGTCTTATTCATTCCGGCCCAGCTAACACCATTTTTAGGGGTAACATATGATGGTCGGATAAGATCCAACAGAATAGTTCCTTTATTGTTTTTTATGGATGTAACACGCCAAATGCCCGTGTAGTCTTGTGCTGAACGAGGCGGATTTTTTCTAATTTTGATGAGCATTCCATTGCGAATAATTCTTGCCGGTTTTCCTCCATTCATTTCTTTTACTTTAGCAAGTTGCTTTGAAACTTGATGAAAGGGAATGATGGTTGGGGAGGGATCTAGTGCTAAACCGAAATTTTCACCAATGATCAGAGCTCCTTTAATTGCCTTGAGTTTTCCTTGTTCATGAGGTCTTAGTCCCAAAAGTTTCCCGGCTCTTTCTTCTCGATTTTTATGAGTTCTTTTACGAAGATTGTTTTCTACAACGGAGGAAGACTGTCTAAGTGATACTCGTTGGTCAGATCCTGAGCCTTCAGATTCAATCACCCCCCAAGTATTAAGCTCGGCTTTCGTTCCAGATTGATTTGCGGGAACGTGTTGGATGACGCGGTGTTGGGAGAGATGTTGAGTGATTTGTTTTTTCACTTCTTTTGAGAGGGGGAGGAGGTGAAGGCGGGGTTTGTTATCTTGGTCCTGATATTCACGGAACAGTTTGGTGTTTTTGAGGAGGGTTAGTTGTTCAGGAGATTTATTGCGTGAGATGAGAGCTTGCCAGATGAGTCCGGTTTGGTTTTGGCCAAATTTTGTGAGTGGGAAGTAGTGGGTGATGAGGCCGATGGTGAGGGCGTCAAGGGCATGATGGAGGTGGGTCAGGCTACGGATCTCGTCTTTGGGTTTTGGGATCCTTTTGAGAATGGCGTGGCAACATGGGCAGTGAGTTTGGGAGATTGAGGAATCTTCTGGACACATGAGAGGTGTTTCGCATTCGTCATTGGGGCAGGGGAAGGAGTCGGGATGAGGTATTTCTACGACTTTGTTTTTTTGTTTTTTTTCGAGGAGAGGTGCGTTTGCGAGTTTCGGAAATTTTTCGTAGCCTTGGGTGATGAGTTTTCCAGTTTGTCGATCTCGTTGTTCTTGCCAGCGCATCGCTGAGTTCCCGCAGACGTCGGGATGTCCAAGTGCGCCGAGAAGGTCCCAAGATTTCCGGATCTCTGAAGTGGCAATTCCAGGGATAGACCAGAGGCGGGCGTTAGGGAGGCGTTGGCGGAGACCGCGTATGGCAAGTTTGATGAGGTGGGAGGATTGGGTGAGGGCGCCTTCGGTGAAAGTTTGCTGTTTGTCATCGAAAGTGGTGATTTGGAGGAGGGCTTTGCGAGCTTTTTGGCGCCTTTGATCGTCGTTGTGTCCTTTGATTTTCAGTTTTTTTACGCGAGTGAGGTATGGTTTTTCAGCGAGAATGGAGAGTTGGGGATTGTCGGCGAGTGGTTTTCCGCCTTCATCGAGAATGAATTGGTGTGCGGTGCGGTTCCTTTTGAGTCGGTTGACCTCGGGGAAGGTGAGGACGAGAGCGTGGAGGGCGTTCGTTTTACGGAGGGAGAAGGGGATGATGTGTTCGAGTTCGAGCTTTGGCAGATCATACGGGTCGTATTTTTTACCGGTGAATGGGCAGTGCCAGTCGAGGTCCATGGCGATACGGCATTTTCGGATGAGTCCACCGGTGACGGGGAGCGTGGGAGCATATTTTTCGAGGTGGGTCACGGCGGATTTGAAGTCACGAAGGCGGTTGTTGAGTTCGCCAGAGATTTCTTTGGCGGTTTTGCCAGACATTTCTTTGACTTCCCGAGCGACTTCGACGGTGATGTCGATTTGATCTTCTTTTTTAATTTCAAATTCGTCACAGAGATCATTGAGAAGGCGATCAAGAATGAGGAGGCGGTGGCGAACAAGGTGGTTATTGGTGAGTTTATCGAGAGGGCGTTTTTGGAGAAGTTGATTGAGTTCTGATTGAGGGAGAGAATTTTCGTAGAGGATGCCATCGCAGGGTTTGTCTTCGCCGGTTTCGAGATTTGTCTGACGTGAGGGTTTGGTAGAGTCGAAGCCGGCGAGGGTTTCTTCGGTGACTTTTTTGAGGGCGGGCGTAGGGGGCACGTCCAGATGGCCATTGAGGAAAAACAGTGGTGCGATGACAGAAGTCGTCGATGTCGGAAAAGTTCTTTTTTGATTTTTGGAAGGCTTTTTCGATGGCTTCGAGGAGGTCTGGTTCGTGGTCGGATCCTCGGACTTTGTCCACGATCCATTGAAGGGAGACTGGTTTGTTTTGGGTCCAAAGGTCAAGAGCGTCGGTCTCGGCAGATTTGGGAAGAAATTTCCAGAAGGGGAACAATTTGGCGTTAGAGCTAGTGCGGGCTTTGTGAAGTTCGTGGGTGATGGGGTCGAAGACGAGGGCATCTTCGCTATCGGGGTGGAGTTGGAAGTAGGCGTGAACGTTGGTTTTAGAGTTAGGGTGGAATTCTGCGATGAGCGAATCTAGGTCTTTGTGTGTGAGGCGACCTTGGTCTTGGGCTTTTTTGAAGATGGTTTGGCGTGCTTCTTTAGAGATGGGTTGACCATCTGCTTTTAGGTTGGCAAGGATGCGGGCGAGTCGGTATTGGCGAAATTCGAGGCATTTTTTGTTGGGGACTTTAGAGTCGCGTTCGGCGAGTCGGATCGCCTCGTTTTCGGAGGTGCCTTTTTTGATTTGGGCGCGGTAGATTTGCGCCCAGGTGATGGGGCAGCGTGAGATGATGCGGTTGTCGAAGCGGGGGACGAGTTGTCCAAATAGAAGCCCGCCGTGGTATCGTTTTGGGAGTTTGATGTCTGCTTTTTGGAGGGTGATTCGTTGGCTGGGAGTGAGTGAGGATTCTGTTAGGATTAGATCGATGATTTCGGGTGTGAGGTTGGGGATTTTGTCGAAGTGGAGATGGAGGAGCTGTGAAACTTCGTTTGTGATGATGGGGCGAGGGTATGCGGTGTTTAGGGTTTTGTATGGAAGGTGTGAGGAGATGCGTTTGTTGATTTCTGAAGGTTTGAGTTGAAGAAGATGGCAGATGGTGTGGGCCATGGTTGAGGTGCCTAGGTCATTGAGTTGCTCTTTAGCGTTTTTGACTTTTTCGGTGTCTTCAGAGTCTTGGGCCTCGTGGCGAGCCCAGCGTGAGTTGCCATCGTATCCACGGTTGTGTGCATACCATCGAAGGGTGTGCCAGAGTTCGAGGGCGGTGAGGTGGCGGACGTGATCAAGAGCGGCTGCTGAGAGAAGGAAGGGGGCTGGGTGTCCTGGTCTATCCAGTTCCTCTTTAGACAGAATATTATTGTGGAGGAACA
>JAHDGN010000378.1 GCA_020627645.1 Akkermansiaceae bacterium | reverse complement strand
TCCACAAAGGCGTAAGTTGATTCGTTATTCTCAGTTTCATATTCCGAATCCTTGGGGAGTAGCCTTTGATCAATGGGGGCAGGACTTCTTTTTGCATACCTCGGGGACCTCTGTGACTTGGATGGCACCTGGTTTGGTCAAGCCTCGCTATGGGGTGAACATGCGTGCGCCAAATATTATCACGAGTCAGAAGGTGAGGCCTACTTCAGGAATTGAGGTTGTTTCCAGTCGTCATTTCCCAGAAGAAGTGCAGGGGGATTTGCTGTTCAATAACAACATTGGATTCTTAGGCGCGAAGCAGCATCAAGTGATCGAACGGGGAACTGGGTATACGACAAAGTTTCGACATGATCTCTTTCAGTCAAAGGATCGTCATTTTCGCCCGGTTGACTTGGAATTCGCTCCGGATGGCTCGTTGTATGTGTCTGATTGGCACAATGCTTTGATTGGTCATATGCAGCACAATGCAAGGGATCCTCATCGTGATCATGTGCATGGTCGAATTTATCGGGTGACCTATCCTTCACGGCCATTGGTCAAGCCGGCTAAGGTTGCTGGGGCTTCGATTGACCAATTATTAGAGAATTTGAAGCTGCCTGAATATCGGACGAGGTATCGGACACGGCGGGAGTTGAGGGGGAGAAATCGTGATGAGGTCATGGGAGCTGTTCTCAAATGGGTCGATGGAGTGACTGAAGAGCGCCATTTGTTGGAGGGGTTGTGGGTGACTTGGGGGTGTGATCGAGTGGATGAAAATCTCTTGAGGAAATTATTGGGTGCCAAGGATCATCGGGTGAGGTCAGCTGCAGTTCGGGTTCTCAGGTTCAATCTAGACCGTGTTCGTGATGGTTTTAAACTATTGAAAGAGTCGGCTGACGACGAACATGGGAGGGTCCGACTCGAGACTGTTACGGCTGCTTCTTGGTTATCTAACGCTCAGGGGATGGAGGTTCTTGAGGTTGCAAAAAAGAAGGGAATGGATGGGGTGTCGAAGCCTAGTTTTGAATTTGCCGAAGGGGTGTTAAAAAATCGGGTTGATGTGGCTCATGACACCAAGACAGTTCAGGTTCCAAATCATTTGGGTGATCTTGGGCGCGCGAGTTTTCGTCGTGGGCATGAGATCTACGGGCGAGACGGTCATTGTGCGACCTGCCACCAGATCAATGGTCAAGGGTTGCCGGATTCGGGATTCCCTCCAATAGCGGGAACTCAGTGGGCGACAGGCAATGTGGATCGATTGATCAAACTCACCATGCATGGATTGATGGGACCTATCGAGGTGGCTGGTAAGAAGTATCCGGGCAATGTACCGATGACTCCATTTGGTGGTCTACTAAACGATCAAGAGATGGCGGATGTTCTGACCTACGTGAGAAATTCCTTTGGGAATAAAGGGGGTGTTGTCAAAGCTGAGCAGGTGAAAAAGGTAAGAAATGAGACTCGGGATAAAAAAGGTCTCTATACTCCGGAGGAATTGTTGAGAGAGCATCCTTTGAAGAAATAAAAATCTGCTCGAAGCTTGTTAGCCCGAATCTTTCATGAGCCCAGCTCGATCTCGTCCCATCTCATAAAATTTCAGGTTGTTACCCTTGATTTCGAGGAAAGACAGAATGTGCCTGCAGTCATTCCTCGAAATCATCGCCCGCCTACTGAAAGGCAATGATCGGAGGCGACCCCTAACTGCTTCATGAATGATTCGGGTTAAGTCTTGGGCAGTTGGCGCAAGCCCATCTGGAAGTAGTAAAATGCTGAAAGAAGTGTGAAAATGGTGGCTAAGATTGTTGGGAATAGAGGGTCAATGTCGGTGAATTTCAACATAATCCACCCCATGGCAATCATTTGAGTCACGGTGCAGATTTTCCCAGACCAATGGGGGGTGATGGGGACTTTTCCATTGAGGTAATGGAGGTAAGCAACGCCGCCCAGGATCATGATGTCGCGCGAAATGACGAGGATGATGAACCAATTAGGAAGGTGCCAGTCTGTTCCCCAATTGACAAAGGTAGCAACAGCCAGTCCGGTCATGAGCAAAAGTTTGTCAGCGATTGGGTCGAGGGCTGCGCCAATTTCCGATTGTTGATCGAATCGACGGGCAACCCAGCCATCAATTCCATCTAAAACAGAAGCGGTGATGTAAATCGTCAGGGCAGTCCAACGAAGAGATTCGATGGGGGAGGCCGCGTCGACGGTTTGTCCGTATTGAGCTGCAACCCAGGCAAAAATAGGGATCAGCGCAAATCTGACGAGGGTGATGACGTTTGCGAAGGTCACGAGGATATTTCTTTTTAATGGACAATGAGCTGGTGTGCAATTGAAAGAGGGCGTGACGGCAACAGAATTGAAAGTCATTTTGGATCAAGCCGGGGTTGTGCCCTCGAAAAAATTGGGGCAAAACTTCTTGGTTGATCAGAATACTGCGGAATGGATTGTGGATCAGCTGAAGCTTGAGCCTGGTGATACAGTTGTGGAGGTTGGCCCGGGAACAGGGGCCTTGACGGAGTATGTTGTTGGGAGAGTGGAGAGGGTCATTTTGGTCGAGTTTGATCGTCGGTTGGCGGAGTATCTCACGAAAAAATTTGCTGATCGCCCGGAAGTTGAGGTGGTGAATGCAGATGCGGTGAGGATTGATGTGAGAAGGTTTTTTGCTCACAGACGAGTGAAGTTGTTAGGGAATTTGCCGTATTCGGCTGGAGGAGCGATTTTAAGAAACTTCCTCAAAGGTCCATCTCCAGTTGTGCGGGCTGTTTTGATGTTGCAGAAAGAGATGATTGACCGAATTTTGGCTGGTCCTCGGTGCAAGGATTATGGGGTTTTGACTCTTCGGATGCAGTGTGAGTGGAGCTGTGAGCCGGTCAAGGTGGTTCCTCCAAGTTGTTTTCATCCGCGGCCTTTGATCGATTCTACGGTGATGTCGGTTCAACCAAGGCAGAATCAACTGCCGGTTCATGATCGGCGGCTGTTCGATGAGTTGGTGAGACGAGGGTTTGCGCAGCGCCGGAAGCAACTTCGTAAAAATCTACCGGCTGAGGTCGAGTGGGAAATGGTTTGTGAGAGGTTGGGGTTTTCAGAAACTGCCCGAGCTGAAGAGTTAGGTTTGGAAGATTGGGTGGCCTTGACAAGGGAAGTGGACCCTCTTTTTGTTGAAGAGGAAGGTCAACGGAATGGAGAGATGTTGGCGGTAGTGAATGAAGATGATGTTGTGGTTGGCGAAGAGCGACGAGATGTGATTCATGAGAAGGGCTTGATGCATCGGGCCGTGCATATATTTGCTTTGAATCAGAAGGGGGAAATCTTTTTGCAGAAGAGGTCGAGATTGAAAGACAAGTGCCCTGGATTATGGGATTCGAGTGCGGCTGGTCATGTCGATGCCGGGGAAGAATATGATGAATGTGCGAAGCGAGAATTGGGGGAAGAGTTGGGTTTGATGGAGCAGGAGGTGAAGGAAGTCGGGGTGTTGGGAGCGCACGCTAGCACGGGGTGGG
>JAHDGN010000377.1 GCA_020627645.1 Akkermansiaceae bacterium | reverse complement strand
GCACTAGGAGCCTTTTCGCACCAACTTCGGAAGCTCCAAAGGAGCCAACCCCCCTGTCACCTCATTCAGCACCAAAATCTTCAACCACAACTGATGGGACAACGAACTGGATAAAGTCTCAATCTCCGTCACCGCATCCAAAACCACGCGATCACTCAAATTTTGCGCATAGAACGCCGCAAGCTTGCCGATAATCGACAACAAATCTCCCGCAATATCCAAATACTCCCCCAACTCCATATCCGACTTCACAGTCCGCTCATCTGGAACCGGCACCGACCTCTGATCAATCCCAGGATCCTTATTGATCTGATGGAGATCAACCAAATGAGCCAACGATCGAAACTCAGACAAAGCCTCTAACGCCTCATTCCTCCTCATCCGACTCTCCATCCCAATCAAAAACGCTACCGCTCCAGCCAAGATTAAAACCAAATGCAATCCTGCATCCGTCGCTTGCAAAAAATCACCCAAATTTTCAACCTTCTGACTAAACGACAACAAAAAGGAAAACAAAAACGGACCCAATACCGCCAAAAGAACCACCACCCAAATACCCACTCTCAACTTCCAACGAGGCTTTTTAATCTCGTTCACCCTTTCAACCGTCCCCTCCGAAACCGCCAGCACCTCCCTAGCCACACACGACAAACCACTCTCAGGAAAAACCCGATTCACCCGGCCGGACAACTTCGCAACCGTTTGAATCAATTTTTCCGGATCAATCTTTCGATATCGTGTCTCCTCACAACAATCTCCCATCCCCAAATCGTGCCCCCATCACCCCTTAAAATCAAAACACAAATGAGTATCCCTCTTTACACCACAATGCGCTTCACCCTCGCATACTCTAGCAACCGTAGCGGCACCTCCTCCAATAACTCCCAAAGCTTAGAATCAATATCATCAACCCTCGAGGCTATTCCTCCTTCAACTAACAAAAACTCTCGAGCTTCAAGCAAAAGCGTCACTACTTTCGTCTCACCAAGGATCTCAAAAGAACGAAGACACCTTCGATGATTGAGAGCAGCGTCCCAAAAAGACCTAGCTCCTCCTGATTGAATACCAGCCCAACATTCATAAATATCCACCACCACTTGCCTCGACCTCCGGAAATAGAGACGGCTCGGTCTTCGGTCGATTGCTAGATAGACTTCGTCAAGCTCTCTAAGAAATGGCATCTCTCACAAATCCAACTGACAAATTACTAATGCACAATCTTCAAAAACTGGCGCTCCGCCTTCTTGGCCACCATCGCAAACACTTGATCTCCACCCGACAACTCATCATCCCCACCCGGAACAATCGCTTGCAAACCTTTGAGCAACCCAACTAACACACACCCTTGAGGCCACTTCAGATCAGACACTTTCTTCCCATCCGCTCTCGAACCAGCCACCACATGCGTTTGCAAAACAACTCCGTCTCCCAACTTCCGAACCACATGATACTTCTCCGACGTCACATACCTCGCAATCTCCTTCCTCGACGCCTCCCTCGGACTCACCGCCGCTACCACCCCAAAATGCCTACCAGAGGCACTAATTGCTTTGGCGTAATCAGCACGGTGAATCAACGTCAAACAATTCTGAGCCCCTAAATTGTGAGCCTGCAGACAAGTCATCACATTATCCTCATCACTCCCACTCGTTGCCACAAAGAAATCCACATCCCCCACCTGTTCATCCTCCAACTCAGAAACCGATGTCGCATCCGCATGAATCACCGTGGTATTTGACAACCGATCGGTCAGCTCTTGTGCCAATTCTGCATCCCTCTCAAAAATCCGCACGCGACAATTCCAACTCTCCAACATCTGCGCCAACGCAAAACCATATTCGCCCCCACCAAAAATCACCACTCGAGGCCCATCTTTCAAGGCCAACTCCTTCCGTAAACTCTCCACCAATTGACGCAACTTCCTTGGCTCTCCAAACACCGTCACCAAATCTCCCTTCTCCAAAACAGTCTCTCCGCTCGGAATCTCATGTTTCCCTCCACGACTCACCATCGCCAACCTCGTGTTCTCTGGAAACTTGACCTCACTCAACGGTTTTCCTAACAGATCACTCTTTCCACTCACCCGAACCTGCTGCAACTCAATCCTCCCCCTCGCAATCTCCTCCACCACTGCCGAATCAGGGTTCCGAATAAATTTCGCCAACTCAATTGCCGCCAACCTTTCCGAACTAAAAATATGATCAATCCCAAAGTGCCCCCGGAAATCAAACAACCACTCCTCCCTCTGCAAACCAGGATGCACCCGACTAATCACCCGCTCCACCCCCAACTTCTTCACCATCGAAGCGCTAATCAAATTCACCGTATTCTCACTCGTCAGCGCACAGAACAACTCACATTCATCCAAATTAGCTTCAGCCAAGGTCTTCACACTCGAGCCATCTCCAACCACCACCTTCCCATCCATCTCACTCTGCAACTCAGTAGCAACCTCCGCATTGCTCTCAATCACAGTCACAGCATGATCCTGCCTTGAAAATTCAATCGCCAAATGCCTTCCCACCTGACCCGCCCCCATAATCGTAATATTCATAATCTATTTCCTATGATCTTCGTACGCTTCAATGATCCTCCCCACGACCGGATGCCTCACCACATCAATCGTCTCAAAGTAATGAAACCCAACCCCCTCAACCCCCTTGAGTGCGCGCCCCGCCTCCAACAACCCCGACATCCTCTCATCCTTCAAATCAATCTGTGACACATCCCCTGTCACCACACACCTCGACCCCTCACCCAATCTCGTCAACGCCATAAACATCTGTTCGCAGGTTGTATTCTGAGCTTCATCTAAAATCACAAAACTTCGCGACAAAGTCCTCCCTCTCATATACGCCAACGGTGCGATCTCAATCGAACCATCTTCCAACCTCCTCGCCCCCTCCTTATATCCCAACATATCATCAATGGCATCATACAACGGACGCAGATAAGGCGCCACCTTATCTCGCATATCACCCGGCAAAAAACCCAAAGCCTCCCCAGCCTCTACCGCAGGTCTTGTCAAAATCAACCGACTCACCTCCTTCTTCTTTAATAGATCCAACGCCATCGCCACCGCCAAATAAGTCTTCCCTGTCCCAGCCGGCCCCAACCCGAACACCACCTCATTCGTCATCATACCATTCAAATACTCCAACTGATTAGGACTCCTCGCCACCACCGGCTTCTTCCCACGAGCACCCACCAACTGAACCTTCGCTAAGGCCGACACCCCACCGTCTCCTTCACCAACCAATCGAACCGCCGTCCGAAAATCCCTGGAGGTAATCTCACCCCCATTTCTTCTCGCATCTTCCAAATCCGCAAATAGCTCTGAAACAAGCTCACAACTCTTCTCCGACCCAGACACCATCAACCACCCATCCCGAGTCACAATACGCACCCCAGCCTCTCCCTCCAAATACCTCAACTCCTTCTCGTCATGCGCAAACAACGACTGCAAAAAGTGAGCACTCTCATACTCCAATTTAATC
>JAHDGN010000011.1 GCA_020627645.1 Akkermansiaceae bacterium | reverse complement strand
ACAGCATGACCACTATCATACTGATATTCTTGCGATGAAAAATACCGATCCATCCGAATCCAATGCATCTCCCTCCCCATCGCCACCTGATCCTTACCCACCACCGGAATATTGTTCTCAGCCTGACAGGCCACCAAGCAATCATTACACCCCGTGCAGACATTCAAGTCGATCGCCATCCCCCACTGATGAATCTCATCAGAAAGATGGGTCTTCTTGGAAAGCTCTGATTTCTTCTGGTTGAATGAAAATCCGCCACCTTTGGACTGATAAAGACTAATATTGGGGGGAATGTGAGAATCCATCCCCTGTTTCTTGACCTTCTCTTTCTGAGTCTCGAAATCTCCCTTCCCAGCTATATCGCTGGTAGAAATCTCACGGGCCAAAGCTCGCCCATACATGGAATTGTGCTCCTGAGTCAGAGCCATCTTATACTTCTCCTTGGTCGTCTTCACTGACGCACCTTTGGCAAAGTATGAACTCTCAATGCTCCGCAGCACATAACCATTAAATCCAGCATTCAACCCCACCAAACCAACTGGTTCCTCGTTCACCTTGACGGGCGCTTCACCCCCTCGACCATCATCTGATCCCTGACCATACCCTAAAGGAATCGTGATCGCATTGTCAGCATGACCAAAGGCAATCACCACCGGTAGCGTGAGCGTCCGATCTCCCACCTTTACCTCGATCAAAGGAGCATGAAACTCCTCACCCTCACCTGTGCCATAACGCTTCGCGACTTTCACTTTGCCTCCAAATCCCATCAGTTTGGTCTTTGGCTCCAAAGCAATCACCTTGTCGTAAATCCCAAGGGCCTTAGCAGTCACTGGCGAAACCTGGGCCGCATTGTCCCAAGTAATCTTGGTGACTGGGTCTGGAGCCTCCTGCAACCAAGCATTATCGATAAATCTTCCATCCAAAACCGAGGCATCCGTCGAAAAGACCACCTCTACCCGATCCTTCGAAGGCGATTCCCCGACCTCAATCTTTGGGACAACTGAAGCGATGCTCCCAGCCTCATAGTTTGTCCCATCAACAAATCCATCCTTCAATCCCTTCTTCCAGGACACCTCATCTGTCTTTCCAGTCACTTCACCGAAGGTCTTCTTCACCTCGATCATCGCCGGCAAAAACTCCCCTTCAGGAAATTCCCCACCACTCAAAACCATCAAAAAGTCCAACTCAGAAACCCCACCGTAGAGCGGAAGGATCATGGGCTGAAGAAGCGAATAAACCCCCGAAGCAGAGCGAACGTCACCCCAGCTCTCCAAATAATGAGCCGCAGGCACATGCCAATCACAAGCCCAAGCAGTCGCATCGGTCCTCAATCCCCAGTGAATACTCACTTTCGCCTTGGAGAGCGCATCCCGAAATCCATCAGCATCGTAAACCGGATTCGACGGCGTCATCAAAACGACGTTCTCAATCGAGCCATCGTTTAACTTCGAAATCAATGCCGGGAGCCCCTCATAAGCCCCCAATCCATTCTGAACCGTAAGAACCGCTTGCGAACCAAGCTTGGCGTTCATTGCAGCCGCCAATTGTTTCACCTCTTTCGACTGCCGACTTCCGGCAACGACCAAAGCCTTATTACCAGCCTTCTTCAGATCAGCTGCGCACTCTTTGACCCAAGAATCAAATTTGGCCACGTAGTCAACGCCTTCTCCTGGGAACAAGGCCTCCTTATCAGCCTTCGGCACCTCAACTCCCTCCAATCCAAGCTCTTTCGCAATCGCAGACGCAATCACCGCAACCCGACTTGGAGCAACCCTCAACCGATGGTCCGCCATTCCTCCAGTAACCGTGAACTGAGTCTCAATCTGGTAGAGACGATTCATCTTGGCCGCGTCCACATCCCCTTCCTGATCATACTCAGCATTACCACCCTGACGCTTCTTGGCAAAATCACTCGACTTCCCAACCGGATCCAATCCAAGAAAGTCGCAATCAAGCGAAAGGACCCGATCTGCTTTCGAAAAATCCACAACCTCAGATTTCCCAGCCTCAAGCGCATCACCAGCCAAAGCCTCGTAGGCAAACAACGACGCACCCTTCCCCCTGAAACCCTCCGCCAACCTGTTTCTGGTCGGAGAATCATCCTGACCAAAAACCAATGCTGTTTTGGCCATATTCAGCCCTTCCAACGCCTTCTTCAGGTCCCCAAACGAAGACTTCTTCTTATTGTGAAGAACCTCTTGAGATCTCGAAGGAGAATAAAGATCCAGCACTGAAGCCTGGGTAAAACTATCCGTCCCCGATGAATCCGGATGCTCCCGATTCGGCTCCACTTTCGTTGGACGCCCTTCATAAGTGGTCACCACAAGCGGCACTGCCCCACCAGCCACCGGGCGAGTTGAAGCATAGAACAACGGCTTTCCCGGAACCACCCACTCAGGAGCCTTGGTGTATGGAACAATGTAGCTGATCGGCCGGCGACACGCCACCAAACTCAAACCAGCCAAAGCTGAGGACGCTCCCATCAACTTCGTGAAGGAACGACGAGACATCTCCTGCTCCTCCTCAGTCAACGAATCCCCGGATGGAAATTCTCTTTCCAAGGCTTCCCGAAATGCCGGAAGCTTTTCTTTCTCACCAAGACTACGCCACGAGGTGACCTGATCCTCTTCTCGAGGTTGGACGGGCGGGTTCCAGACGTGCTTACTCATCAAAAATCCTCTAACTCGTTACTTATCTGTGGCAGGTGGCACACGATTCCTTTGGCTGAATCCCCCAATGCGCCTTAAGGAATTTCCCAAACTTCTTCTGATCGGTGATCCGCTCCCCATCAGCATCTTTGATCACATTTTCCAACAAATACTTCTCCGGGTCGTAATCCATGTTGGTAACTTCCTCCAACGGCCTCAGATGCTGCTCAGGTTTCCGATGACAATCCAAACACCAACTCATTGAGTGATCTTCAGCATGATAGACCTTCTCCATCTCATGAATGTCACCATGACAACTCACACAGGAAATCCCCCGATTAAGGTGAGCAGAATGGTTAAAGTAGACGTAATCTGGCGACTTGTGAACCCGAACCCACTCAATCGGAGTTCCAGGGACCGGATTCCCATCGGCATCCTCGATAGCCTTATGGTTATCATCAACCCCCATCGCCGCTCTCAATTTCGCCAACTTTGGAGAACCCTTCTTAATATGGCTGTGACAGTTCCAGCAAGTGTTCGCCGATGGCACGTTCGCATGCCCTGAATGCTCAACGAAACTGTGACAGTAACGGCAATCCATTCCCAGCTGCCCCGCGTGCAGACTGTGATCAAACGGAATCGGCTGATCTGGCTGATAGCCCACACGCATCGCTTTTGGATGCGCATAGTAGGCATAACCAGCAAAGATGCAGGCACCTAGTGCTCCAAGACACACCGCTATCTTAAGCGGCAACAAATTTGTCCAACGGGGAAAGAAGTTGGCCATCGCTGGGCGGGTTGTAGGAGCTTGTGAAATTTTTCACAAGCTGAATTTGTGAAAAATTTCACAAGCTCGAAAATTGATGACGAATCTGCAGCACCAAAAGGGTTTTGACCCCGTTTCCTCAAAAATCGCCACACCTTTTTACTTCGAAGGACGCTCAATCCGAAGAGGCACAACAGTCCGCTTCTTTTGCGCCCCCTCAACCTCGCCCGCCTTCAAAACAACCCGATCCTCCACCCCCACCGACAAACACAACAAATGATACTGATGCCTCATCACCGCCGGGAACGAAACCCTACCCGGTTCTTTAATATTCTCCCTCAAAATTTTAGCCGAAAGGCTCGAAATCATCTCCGCCCCAACCTTAGCCGCCATATCCAACCCCGCAATGGTCGCCCCTACCTTTCCAGTGCCTTCAACCAAATCACTAGCAACTTTCTTTCCCTGCAACGCAATCGAGCTCCTGGCCGAAACCACATTCCCTTCAGCATCAAAGGTGACCTCTAAACTCGCATGATCATCGGTCGCCAAAACTCCTCGGAGATGATCGATCCTGATGGAAACAAAGATTCCCCCTATTGGCGTAGGAGTCACCTCTGGCTTCCAACAACGATACCGAGACCCCGCCACCTCAAATTGCGACGCCCTCCCCTTCTTCTCCTTCCACCCCCCAAACGACTTCCCGAAATTTACCAGGTCAATTTTTGGCTGCGCAGAAACAATCGAACCCAGAAAGGCAAAAAATAGGGCCAAAAGTATGTTTTGTTTCTTCATCTCTCTCAGCCTGTTACGCTCAAAATCACCTTTTTATTCATCGAGCGGCCAAATTTTCCCTTGATTGAGCATCACTCTGCCGTATTTTTTACTTGAGCGGAATAAGCCGCTCACGCAGTTAATCCAGATGAGGGTAAAGGTCCAATTCCTTTACCCTCATTTATTTTGAGGACCCCTCTTCGGATTTCCACCCTCAAATCAACCCGAAGACCGAGACTCAACGGGAATTCCCAACGAACGCCAGATCCCGCCCTACTCCCAAGCAAAACCTCATTTGAAAAATGCTCAAAAGAACACTTTCCGAACAATCCATACACCAAGACCTATTTACCAGCCCCCAGATCATTCGTCGTCGCCCTCACCACCCGATCAACCTGTAACTTTGTCACAATATTCCCCTTCGACCCCCTTCCCTTAACCGCAATTTCTCCAAACGAAAACAACCGGGACACATTCCTCAAACGCAAGGCCGGCTTCAAGTGAATCATAACCGCATTCTCAGAGCTCTCCTCCTCACTATCATGAACCGCAAAATACATCACCCGCGTGCCCTTCGTCCCTTTCCCCATTGGATAAATTTTATCACGAGTCACCCCACCCGCTTTGAAGCGTTTCGCAAAATACGGACCATCACGACCCTCGCGGTAGATCATCGAATACACCTTCGGCTCTTCCTTGCGGAAAATCGCCACATGCACCGGCCTCTTGCCCACAAAAAACTTATCAGCCACCTTCGTCACCCGCATCTCACCGTCCAATGAAAAGATAATCACATCATCCAACATCGAACATTTTTCAATCACCTCGTCCTTCTTCAAGGACGTCCCCGCAAAACCATTCTTCCGATCCAAATAAAGAGTTTCGCTCGCAACCACCACAGCCGCCCTCTTCACCACCCCAAACTCTGCAATCTCAGTCTTCCTCTCCCTCCCTTTCCCATACTTCTTGATCAGAGACTTGAAATACGCAATCGCATATCTCGTGATATTCTTAATGTGCTTCTCAGTCTCATCAATTCGATCTTCCAACGACCGAATCTCCTCATCAGCCCTGAAGCTATCGTACTTTGAAATCCTTTTAATGCGAATTTCCGTCAGTCGCACAATGTCTTCCTCCGTCACCTTCCTCTTCAACAACTTCTTAAACGGCTTCAACCCCTGATCAATCGCCTGAATGACCGCCTCCCACGTCTCACACTCCTCAATATCTCGGTAAATCCGGTTCTCAATAAAGATCTTCTCCAACGAACTAAAATGCCATTTATCGTTCAGCTCACCCAACAAAATCTCCAACTCCTTCAAGAGCAAATCCTTTGTCTGGAAGGCACAGTTCTTAAGAATCTCCGTCACCGGCATGAAATGGGGTTTCCCCTCATGGATGACACAAGAATTAGGCGACAAACTGACCTCACAATCTGTAAACGCATACAACGCCTCTTTCGTCGTCTCAACATCAGCCCCCGCTGGCAAATGAACTAAAATCTCAACTTCCTCTGCCGTATTGTCCTCGATCTTAGAAATCTTAATCTTCCCCTTATCGTTCGCACTGACAATCGAATCCATCAACCCTCCCGTAGTCACCCCATATGGCACCGACGAAATCCGGATCAACTTACTCTTCACCACTTCCAAATTTGCCCGCACCCGCACCTTGCCTCCCCTCAATCCATCGCGGTAATCACTGACATCAATCAAACCCCCAGTCGCAAAATCCGGATACAACTCAAACTTCTGCTTCCTTAACGTGCAAATACAAGCCTCCAACAACTCCACAAAATTGTGAGGCAAAATCTTACACGCCAATCCCACCGCAATCCCCTCAACCCCCTGAGCCAACAACAAAGGAAACTTCATTGGCAAATGAACGGGCTCCTTATTACGCCCGTCATAACTTCTCGTCCACTCGGTCGTCTTTGGATTAAACGCCACTTCGAGAGCAAATGGCGTTAATCTCGCCTCAATATATCGAGGCGCCGCCGCCCGATCCCCCGTCAAAACGTTCCCCCAGTTCCCCTGGGTATCAATCAACAAATCTTTCTGACCAAGCTGAATCATCGCATCCCCGATCGATGCATCACCATGCGGATGATACTTCATCGTATTCCCCACCACATTCGCCACCTTGTTATACCTCCCATCCTCCAACTCCCGCATCGAATGCAAAATACGCCTCTGCACCGGCTTTAAACCATCCCCCAAATGAGGTACCGCACGCTCCATGATCACGTAACTCGCGTAATCCAGGAAATACTCCGAATACATCCCACCAAGGGAAATATCCCCGCGCTCTTCTTCAGGTCCCAATTCCTCCTCCATGCTTAATCAACGATGTGACAGCATATTGTTTAGAGAACTTAATAATCAATAAAAAAGGATAAGCTCAGAGCAAACCCACCACAAGCCCCTCAGCGACAAGCACTACTCAGAAACTCGAAGACGAACAAAAACAGGCTGACCAGATGTCGGAATCCTGACACTGACAAGATCCGACCGATCCACCCCCGGAGAAATCGTCACCTCACTGTTGCTATCACGAGGAACCGGAATCTTCACCCAGGAGATCATATCATAGCTATACTCCACCTCTTGCCTGAGCCCCGGAAAGAGCGATTGCCGACTTCTTGGATACTCAAATAAAACACTCGAATCATCCTCCTGTCGAACGAGCCGGTGAGCACCCTCCACAGAAGCCGCAAAACGGTCAGTCCCCATCACAAACTCAATCAGGCAACAAATCCCATCGCCATCAACATCCTCATGATCTTCCGGAAGGTAATGAATCTCCAAATTGTCGACAATATCAACGCCCCACGCGGGAGGCGCAGGAGACCTCTCGACAGAAAGTGAAAGAGCCTTTTCCCCTTGCGTCGTTTCAAATGCCGGGGTCACCACATCCCTCCACTCCTCTGGAATGTCTGCTCGAGGAATACGCATCACCGTTTGATCTCCAACCCGAATATTCAACGGAGAAGCTTCAGGCGCATACCCTCTCCGCTTCATCAAATCAAAAGTCATCACATATCTCCCCGAATCAAATCGAAGGGTCTGCGTAATCCCACTTCGATCCCCCTGCATCGTCGCTCCATATTTGCTGCCATCCCTAGGACGAGCCCCCATCGGCTTCACATAAAGATTACGAAATGAAACCGAGCCTTCAGTCACAGGCTGAACAAGCTCCCAGTGCCGAGCCGGAGGATGATAGTGAAAGGGATTGTTGAGATCCACTTTCTCAAACCCCGAATTACTAATCGCGACCGCACCTTTGCGAGGAATCACAGTAACTTGATAGGACCTCGATTCTCCCGCAGAATTCGTGACAACGAAAGACCTGGGCGCCCGAAAATCCGCCACCACTCCAGATGCCGGAACCCCAGTAACAAGATCAGAGCCCGTATCATAGACCGGAGTCATATTTTGAAGATCACTCGATTCAGGAACAAAAACCCGAATCTGATCCCCCTCAATCCTACCCGGAGGACACCCCACAAACCCAAATTCTAAAATCGTAGGCGTGGGATGTTCAGCCAAATCCGCGAACACCACAGTAGGAAATCCCGGACGACTTGGTGGAAGCGAACTCGGGATGGTAATCGTCTGCAGTGCCGAATCCTCAACCTCGACCGACAGAGGCGTCTGGTCAGGATCATTGAAAACCCACGCTTTGAGAATTCTTCGAGTCATTCGAGGAATGGTAATTTGCCGATTCTCCGGAATACTCTTAATCGAAAGATAAAGTCGGCTCCCCTCAATCTTAAATCCCCCCCACGGCTCCAGGTTGAAGTAGGGGATAAAATCCATCGCCCGAACAGGATCAATGTAATTCCCTAGATCCCTCATCGAGATCACATTAAAATTGTGATCCTTCAGATACTGCATCATTGCCCGAAAGGTCTCCGGCTCAAGACTCACCTGAGGATGCTCACCTTCAGGAACCCCATGCAACGTAAAGACCACAGGTTTGCCCGCTGTCGCAAGATTCGCCCACGAAATAAACTGATCCACAGAAACCGTATCAGAAAGCTGATAGGATGGTACATTGAGAGGATAATCTAGGCTAGGACGATACGGCCGCCGACCACCCCCACGCCCAAAGACATACCCTCGATTCCTCAATGACGTGAACAGATTTTCGTAAATCGCATACACCGGCCACGCAATCGTCGTCGGCATAGGCAGACCATTGGCCAGAAGCTCATCTTCCATATTCGTCCAGTAAAACATCGCCGCTCCACTGTGCCCCTTCGTATGATTTCCCACCTCAAAACCATCATTCTCAAGCCCGTTAATCTGATCATAGGTCATGTAGAGATCCTTTCGGGTCTCAAAACTCTTAAAGTTACAAATATAGAATGTGCCATTAAAGCCGTGCTGCTTCAAAATAGGAGCAACAATCGTCGAATGACTGTAAACACTATCATCAAAGGTCAACACCACCGTTTTTGATGGAATCGGTTGAGTCATAATCCCAAAGGGATCTGGCTCAGATGCCCTGATATGAAACCAAGGAGAAACCAACAAAATAAAGGCACGAATCGAAACCAACCGATAGAAAAGCCGCAAATCCATACCTCCCCACCGAACACCAGATCCCCCCTTGATTCAATCCACAATTTTATTAATAAATAAAAAAACAATTAAATATTTATTTTTATATCAAAATTGCACGTCACAATCACAATCCAAAACCACCTCTCAGCCGATAGAACATTTTCGACTCAACCTGTTCTCCAGCCAAAACCCGAAACGTCGAAGTCCCATCTTCATGATCCGTTCTGACACTTTCCACCCGATCCCAAGAATCACTCTGACCGAGATCCAGAGACCTCTCGATAATCCAATCCGCATCACTCAGCCCCCTTGCCGTCAGAAACAGCTCTCGCCCATTCATTTCTATCACCTCAATCACCGGATCAGTCAAAACAGGCAACGGAGGCCCAACCTGATTCTCCACACCAGGAGTATCAGCCAACTCCACAGGAGGAATCGGAGGGTTAGCTGAAGGATCCCCTGGCAACGCCGCGAAAGGCCCGATCTCCCACTCACCACTTCCATCTGAAGAACGATAAATATGCCCGGGAACAAAGCTTCCATCAGGTCCAACCGCAGGAATTCCCAAATCAACCGAATAGTCCCACTCAGTTCCCCCTGGTCGAATCATCCCACCCGCCCCATCATCTCCATTCACCTCCTTCACCAAGGAAACCCCACTCAACAAACGAACCCACGGCCGAGTCTCCAAAACTCCATCATCTCCAACATCTAAATCGTCACCTTCAACACCCGAAAAACCCTCCACTAATAAAATCGAAATATTATCACCATTCTCCAAAAAATTCTGCGGCCTTTCCATATCAGGAACCGCTAACGTCATCGTACTAGAGCCAATTAGAAAAAAATTCGACCTCAACACTTCTCCAGACAAATCATAAGCTCTTTCAACAACTCCAGAATTTTCAGCCGAGTCCCCAATCACAACCAGCCACAGATCATCCAAACGAACCCCAGCGCCCGAGGCTGAATAAAGCTCAACATATTCCTCATCGTCAGCATCGAGATCATCTACCCGAACCTCGTTAATGACCACATCCCGGATCACCAAAACCTCATCATCCACAACCGTCACCAGACCAAGATCAGACGTAAATCCAACCGCCGACACTGTAATACTAACCACCTGATCTCCATCCAAAACGTCATCATCGACAGCACTCACTTGAAAGCGAGCGCTCGCCTCTCCAGCGGGAATCGTCAGCCCCTCCGGAATAGAAATCTCCGTCGAATCACCATTGACCAAGACGAGGTCCAAAGAATTTTCTAAATCCCCCGTCCGTCGCACCTCTGCCTCCAGCAAAGTAAGACCACCATCATCCCCCGTCTCCTTCATCACCTGATCCGGAATTATCAAGGCCAAAGACTGAAACTCCTCATCACTCACTCGAACCGACCTAATTTCAAAACCATCCCCATCTCCATTGATCCGAAAATCAAAACCCACCACCAATGAGGAAACCTCAGCAACATCAAGGATAACCCCAAAATCCAGAGAACCATCGGTCGTTCTTGCTGGTTGATAAACTGGAGGGCCTCCATCGAATGAATAAAACCAAGCAAAACTTTCCAAACTCGAATTAAACACCTCATCACCAACCGTCTCCCCCACCGCAGCGATCGACACCGAACGAGCGGCACTCACATCGATCGAGTCTGTCTCAAAAAACGCACGACCTCCCCAGTCAGACGAAACGAAACGCCCCCCTTCAGTCACCAATCGATTCGTTGATTGATCCGAACTAGGATTGCTATCCCACCGAATCCGCCAATTGGCTCCAATCACCGGAGACATCTCAAATCCGTCCCCAACCGTATCATGTGTCGACCCTTGACCATCAATCGAAAAATCAGCCACGTAATAATCAATACCACTCGCAATCGACGCCCAAAAGCAGATGAAAGAACAGACCCGAAAAATCACCGCAGCACGCTATTTCAAATCGTCTTCCCGCCAAGACAATTTCCCTTTTTCTCAAAATGCGAGCAAAGAAGCTCCAGGCCCTGCGATCACATCTTATCGAAAGGTGAGAGCCCCATCAATTAATCCACCTCAGCCGAATCCACATCCTCACGCAAATTTTCAATAATGAAACCCTGGCGATCGGGAGTGTTCTTTCCCATGTAAAAGGTCAACATCTCCTTCAATCCCTTCCCCTCTTCCATTTGCACCGGATCCAGTCGCATCTCATCTCCGATCATGAACTTGAATTCATCCGGAGAAATCTCCCCCAATCCCTTAAACCTCGTAATCTCAGGATTTCTTCCTAACTCAGACATTGCAGCTTCACGCTCTACATCATCATAACAATAGATCGTCTTCTTCTTGTTCCTCACCCGAAACAAAGGCGTCTGCAAAATATACAAATGCCCCTCCCGAATCAGCTCCGGGAAAAACTGCAAAAAGAACGTCAGCAGCAACAACCGAATATGCATTCCATCCACATCCGCATCAGTCGCGATCACCACCCGATTAAACCGCAACGACTCCAATCCATCCTCAATCCCCAAAGCCGCCTGCAACAACGCAAATTCCTCATTCTCATAGACCACCTTCTTACTTAACCCAAAAGTGTTCAAAGGCTTCCCCCGCAACGAAAAGACCGCCTGCGTCTCCACATCACGACACTTCGTAATCGATCCACTCGCCGAATCACCCTCCGTCAAAAACACCGTCGTATCCGCCTTCCTCTTATGCTTGGTATTCCAATGCACCCGACAATCCCGCAACTTCTTATTGTGGACTTTCACCTGCTTGGCCCTCTCCCTCGCCAGCTTCTTCACTCCACTCAATTCCTTCCTCTCCTTCTCCGCAGCCAAGATCCGCTTCTGCATCGCCTCCGCTACCGGCGGATGCTTGTGCAGATAATTATCCAACTGCTCCTTCAAGAAATTCCCAATAAAGGTCCTCACCGTTTCACCTTCAGGAGCAACCGTCGTCGAACCTAATTTGGTCTTCGTCTGACTCTCAAAAACAGGCTCCTCAATCCGCACCGAAATTGCCGCATGAATCCCTGCCCGGATATCAGAAGGATCATAATTTTTCTTATAAAACTCTCTCACCACCTTCACCACAGCCTCCCGAAACGCTGCCAAATGTGTCCCCCCTTGGGTCGTATTTTGCCCGTTCACAAAGGAGTAATAATCCTCACTCCCCGACGCCCCATGTGTAAAAGCAATCTCAATATCCTTCCCCTCCAAATGAATCGGCTCATACAAGGCCGCCTCATCCATTTCCTCGCTCAACAGATCCAACAAGCCATTCTTCGACTTAAATTTCGTTCCATTGAAAACTAGAGAAAGTCCAGGATTCAGATAAGAATAGTAACGGCACATCTTCTCCACAAATGGTGAACGAAACTTTGTCCGCTTAGGAAACACCGATCGATCCACCTCAAATGCTAACCGGGTCCCCTCCTCACCCTTATCAGCTTTAGGCCGCTTCATCTCTTCCACCACCTCACCCTTCGAAAACTCAATAGCCTTGGTCTTCCCCTCTCTCCACGCCTGAATTTCAAAAAATCCGCTCAACGCATTCACCGCCTTAATCCCCACCCCATTCAGACCCACAGACTTCTTAAAGGCCTCACTGTCATACTTTGCCCCTGTATTGATCTTTGCCGCACAATCCATCAACTTCCCCAATGGAATTCCACGCCCAAAATCTCGCACCTCCACCCGCCCCTCATCATCAATCTTGATCTTAATCTCCTTCCCAAACCCCATCACAAATTCATCCACCGAATTATCCAACGCCTCCTTCAATAGAATATAAATCCCATCATCCGCCGATGACCCATCCCCCAACTTTCCGATATACATCCCAGGGCGCAACCGAATATGCTCCCGCCAATCTAGACTCTTGATGTCATCCTCCGTGTAATTCGCAGCCCCTGCCATGCCTTCTAGGGTATTTAACTTTTCTAAAGCATCAAGAAATCTCTAGGGCACAAACTCCACCCCCTTCACTCCCCACCCTCTCTTCGCTTCAGCATACTTTTCTCTCTTCAAGCGATCACAAGCCCTTTCCTCCCTGAAAATCAGGAAGTTACCTCCATTCGCGTCAGCCATCCAAAAGCGATCATTGAACCGCTTTTGATCCGTCTCTCGATCTCTCTGACTTTCCCGCCAATTCACTTTCAATTTTTACCCACATGGATAAATCTCACCTGATAAGCCACCAAAGTAACCCACATCTCACCGCCTTCGGTCGCTTACGAATCAGAACTCAAGACAGAAATAAATGTTCAACGAATTTTGCTCAAAAGACCCCTCGCTCAAAATTTGCGGAGTTCGAAACGAACACGATATCGAAGCAATCGCTCAGCTTGGTGTTCATGCCCTAGGCTTCAACTTCTGGCCAAAGTCCAAACGTTATTGCGAACCAGACAAAGCAGCCCACCTCGCACGCTTAGTCACTGGCCGTATCCTCCGGGTCGGAGTTTTCGTCAATAACGCCATCCCTCTCGCCTCTGATTTGATCGAAGAATGTGTCATCGACGCCGTCCAGCTACACGGAGATGAAACCCAAGACGACATCCACTATTTCACCCAGCAAAACATCCCTGTCATTCTTGCCAAAAACCCAAATCACCTCCCCGATTACCCACTCCCGAAAGAAAACTTTGCTCTACTCATCGACACCCCCGCAGGCAAGGACTACGGCGGAACCGGCAAAACGTTCGACTGGCAAATTGCGGCCGAATTTAAAAAACAAAACCCAAACACCCCCCTCATCCTAGCCGGAGGAATCAATCCCCAAAATGCGCACAACGCCCTCCAACAGGTCTCACCCGCCGCTCTCGATATCGCCTCTGGAGCCGAAATCTCCCCTGGCATCAAAGACATCGATAAAGTCCAACAACTCCTCGACATCGTCAACTCATGACCCCTCTCTTCATCTTTCTCGGCGGCGGACTCGGCGCTCTTGCTCGCTTTTCCCTCACCTCCCTCACTGACTCCCTCACCCCAAAATTAGGTCTCCATAACTTTCCTCTCGGCACCTTGACTTGCAACGTCCTGGGCTGCTTCTTAACGGGAATCCTCTTTGGCGCCCTCGCCCAAAAAACCTCTCCGCCCTGGCTCCTCCCAGCTCTATCCACCGGCTTTCTCGGTGGCTTCACCACCTTCTCTGCCTTCTCAAAACAATCTCTCGACCTCTGGAATCAAGGCTTCACCCACCTAGCCATCCTCAAAATCATCCTCTCTGTATCCGTCGGCCTCCTCGCCCTCATCATCGGCCTCAAAATCACCTCCCCAACCATACCCACCCCATAAAAATCCCACATTCGACATTCACATTCTCCACTCACAAGTCACCATCCCCCCTCCTCTAATGCCTCACGTCGCTAGCGTTCTCATCGATGGCCCGTCCGAACTCATCTTCGACTACGCCATTCCCGAAACACTCAACGTCCTCCCAGGATGCCGCGTGAAAATCCCCCTTCGCAACCGCCCCGCTCTCGGGACTGTCCTAAAGACCTCCCCATCTCCACAAAGCAATCACCCCCTCCGATTTATTGACGATCTTCTCGATCAATCCCCCCTCATCACCCCCGGTCTCATGGAACTCTCCAACTGGATCAGCCAATACTACGGCACCCCCCTCGAGCAAGTAATCCGCTCCCCCCTCCTCCATCCGCCAAAACACAGCTTCAGCCAAAACCCGAAAAGCTGCCCAGCTCACCAAAAAACCAACTCCCGAAGAACTCACCTCCATCGCCAAGAAAGCCAAAAGACAACACACCATCCTCACCACCCTCGCCCAAGCCACCAAACCCATTCCCATCACTGAACTCGGTGGAGCCGCAGCCTCGTCCTCCCTCAAATCTCTCGCCGAAAAAGGATTCATCAAACTCATCGAAATCGAAATCCGACGTGATCCCGATGAAGGGCTTCATCCCCACCACCCCACTCAAACTCAACGACGAACAAAATCTAGCCTACCAACAAATCACCCACGCTCTGTCTCAAACGAACCCTAAACCGATCCTCCTCCACGGTGTCACCGGATCAGGAAAAACCGAAGTCTACCTCCAAGCCACCCGACAAGCCCTCGACCTCAACAAAAACATCATTGTTCTCCTCCCGGAGATTTCCCTCGCCCCACAAACTGTCCGACGCTTCAAAGCCCGCTTCCACGACCTCCAAGACCAAATCGCCGTCCTCCATTCACACCTCTCACAAGGCGAACGATTCGACGAATGGAACCGCATCCGCCAAGGAAAAGCACGCATCGTCATCGGGGCCCGCTCAGCCATTTTCGCCCCCCTCGAAAACCTCGGCCTCATCATCGTCGATGAAGAACACGAACCCGCATACAAACAGGAAAACCCACCCAAATACAATGCCCGAGACCTTGCCATCGTCCGCTCTAAAATCGAAAACTGCACCGTCCTCCTAGGCTCCGCCACACCCTCACTCGAATCCTACCAAAACACCCTCAATCAAAAATACCAACTCCTCCCACTCACCAAACGAGCCGATAACGCCTCCCTTCCACTCACCCGCGTGATCGATATGCGCATCGAAGCCAAAAAACAAAAAGGTCGCGATGCCATTATCTCTGAAGCTCTCCGTACCTCAGTCGAAAAACGACTCGAAGAAGGCGAACAATCCATCATCTTCCTCAACCGCCGAGGCTTCGCTCGCTCCCTCCAATGCCCCCCCTGCGGACACGTCATCGAATGCAACCACTGCGCCATTCCCCTCACCTACCACCGCTCAGAAGAACGACTCATCTGCCACATCTGCGGACACCAAGCAATCGTCCCCAAAACCTGCCCCAACTGTAACGACCCCGCCATCCGCTTCCACGGCTTCGGCACCGAAAAAGCCGAAGCCATCCTCCACAAAGTCTTCAAAGGTGCTCGCATCGCCCGACTCGACACCGACACCACCCGCAAAAAGAACACCCTCAAAGACACCCTCCGAGACTTCCGAGCCAAAAAAATCGACATCCTCCTCGGCACCCAAATGATTGCCAAAGGACTCGACTTTCCCAACGTCACCCTAGTCGGAGTCCTCAATGCCGATCTCTCACTCTACGCTCCCGACTTTCGGGCCGGTGAACGCACCTTCCAACTCCTCACCCAAGTCGCCGGTCGAGCTGGTCGGGGAGACCTCGCTGGCGAAGTCATCATCCAAACATCCACCCCCCACTCCCCCTCCATCCAATTCGCCCGCCACCACGATTACCTCGGTTTTGCCGCCCAAGAACTCGAAGTCCGCCAGCAATTTCAATATCCTCCCTTCACCCGACTCGCCCTCCTCACCGCCCGATCCACCCACGAACGCCGCGCCGAATTCACCCTCCAGACCCTTCACCGGAAACTCGCCGACAACCTTCCTTCTGGCATCATCCTCGGCGATCCCATCCCCTCTCCCCTCACCAAGTCACACTCTCAATTTCGCTTCCAACTCATGATGCGTGGCCCTAATCCCCGCACCCTCTCCAACCACCTCAACCAACTCCTCAAATCAATCCCCACCCCCGAAGACGTCATCGTCACCACCGACATCGACCCCTACGATCTTGGCTAAAATTCGCAAAAAAGTAACTCATGACCACTAGAATCCTTTTCGTCTGCCTCGGAAACATCTGCCGCTCCCCTGCGGCCGAAAATACCCTACGCCATCTCGCCAAACAAAAGAACATCCAAAACCTCCACATCGACTCTGCCGGAACCGCCGGATACCACATTGGCAAAAAACCTGACTCGCGCATGACCGCCACCCTCACAAAACTCAAGATCCCAGTCAGCGGCAAAGCCCGTCAATTCGACAAAGGCGACTTCGAAAAATTCGACCTCATCATTCCCATGGATGCGCAAAATCAAAAAGACATCATGAAACTCACCTCCTCAGACTCACATCGAAAGAAAGTCACCCCATTCATGAACTTCTCAAAGAGCTTCACCAATCTTGATGTGCCCGATCCCTACTACGGCGATCTAGACGGATTCAAAAAAGTGGCAGCCATCATTGAAGATGGCTGCCACGGTATTCTTGAATCTCTCAAAAAATCTTAGCGACTCCCAGGCCTCCCCGATCTTCCTCGGATCTTACTCTTTTTCTTACTGCCACCAGTAATCCATTGACGCTTTGGCTTAGAACTCGACTTGGCAGGTGCAGTTTTCTGAGTCATTGTTCCCTCAGGTGGCAATACGCCCCTTCCAGTTGGAAACGCAGCCCGAGCTCGACTTCCTGTTTCCATACTATTCTCAGTAACCCTACTAAAACTCTGATGATCTGAGAAATTTCTAAGAATCCGCGGCTGGATCATAACGATTAACTCGCTGAGGTTATTATCCTTTGACTTACTCCCAAAAAGTGACCCGATGCCAGGGATTCGCCTTAAAATAGGAATTCCCGAGCTGCTATCATCATCAGACTCTGTAATGATCCCGCCCAAAACCACTGCCGATCCATCTCTAACCGTAACCGATGTGTTAAGCGTATCCGAAAAAATATCAGGCACCGTCAGTTCGCCAATATCTCTATTGCCCCCAACCGTTGAATTTCCAATCCCAATTTGCAATGAGACGATGTTATCTGAATTAATCAGTGGCTGAATGGTTAATGATAGTCCGACTTCTTCATACTGAATATTTGTCGACTGACCACCGTTAACACTCCCAGTAAATGTATTGGTAGGAATCGCAATTCTTCTACCAGAATTCAACTCAACTGTCTGATTGTTTCGAGTCGTTAGAACCGATCTCTGAATTGTTCTGAAATTTGTATTGGCCTCGAGCGCGTTGATAAAGAATCCAAAATTATTACCCGCCTGACCATACACAGCCAATCCCGCTCCCGCGGACCCAGCTGCTGTCAAAATATTCCCCAAACTCCCTAAATCTCGGGGAGATAAAATTCCGTTGGCCTGATCAACAATTCCACTAAGACCACCAGCTGCGTTACTAATTCCTCCAAGAGAAAAATTCGACCCTCCCCCAAGGTTTCCCACGGCGTTTGCCAAGTCCACACCGAAATTCATATTATCTCCTAAAGTATACCTACCTATGACTGCCGTTAAAGCAAGCTGCTGAGCTTCAGTATCCAGTTCCCTGATCAGCTCTCTCACAATTGCGATATGATGCGGAGGGCCATTCACGATGATCGTATTGGCGACATTGTCTCCGACTAAAAGGGTCTTACCCACAAGCACAGACTCTGGAGCAGTTGGAATTTGTTGTTCATCAATTCCCGAAGAAACTCCACCTCCTCCAAATCCACCGCCACCTCCCCCAAACCCTCCACTATTGCCTCCAAATCCACTGGACCGACTATTTCGATTACTTCGATTAGTCCTCGAGGATCCGAAATTATTTGAAGAGTTCCCTCCTCCAAGAGCACCCCGACTACCACCTCCCCCACCATCGTTTCCGAGAGACACATCGATCGCATTTTGCGCAATCGGCAAAAACTCCCCGACCCTCAAAAACCTCAAACGAAACGTCTGTCGGTTCTTCGTACTACTCGGCTTATCAAATTCCCGAATCATCTGCTTTGCTTCCTGAACATCCGTCGGGCGTCCCACCAAGAGAATCCGGCTTGTCCTCGCATCACCAATGACCTGCAGCGGAATCTCTTCTTTGGACCCCCCAGCCTGCCCAGTAGACGCTTCCGAAACTCGCCCACCACCAGGAGTGGGAGGTGCCACCGGGCTGTTTCTTGCAGTTCTTGTCGTCCGCGATGTCTGGTTGTCAGAACCTTCGTTTCCAAACAATTCCCCAACCCTTTCCGCAATCTCATCCACATCCCCATAAACCACCTCAACCCACTCGGTCTTGATCGCAGCCGACACATCGATCACATCTCTCACCTTCAACATCTGACGAATTGATGCCGCGTTATCATAGATAATTAGACCCGATACATTCGGTGCAACCGTAATCCGGTCCTGAGCCCCCTGCGGTACCGCGCTTGACAACAACTCCTGAGCCTTCTCAGGCTTCACATATTTCAAATTCATCAAGAACGACACCATCTGATCATCCAAAGGCAAATCGGCCTCATCGGTAATGAAATTATGTGGTGTCTCATTCAGTGTCACTGGCGCACTCCTCATAAACTGAACCAGATTTGGTTCACCAGGCACCTCGACCAATGCAACCCCTTCCATAAGCAAGGCCATTTTCAACATTTTTGCCGCTTCTCGATAAGTCAAGGGGCCGGTCAAAACAAACGCTACCTCAACCTCGTTGGCAACTGCCGCTGTCAACATGACCCGCTTACCCGAATATTGCTCGTAAAGCTTTGCAGCTTCTAAAGCTGGCATAATCGGCTGATCCATACTCTGACCCTCAGCAACGGCAATCTGATTTGGATTGACCGGGATTGCAGGGAGAGGATCGGTTTCCCCACGCGCAACCACCCTTGGCTCAGGTTCATTCGCAGGTCCCACTGGAGGAGCACCTGGAATCCCCAACGGCCCCGGAGGCCTCGGCTGCTGACCACAGGCAAACCCCATGCCAATTACCGCACAGGTCAGCGCAGTCTTAAAAGTTCCCAAATTTTTCATCATCTTCTATTTTATATTCTTTAATTCTTTCTCTTCCCCAAATCTAAAGCAAATCTCCAACACCACTCCTCTCGACAGCCTGCCTTTTTGTCTCTTTATTTCGTCTCGTCTTTTGGCTTCTTCTTCTGATCGAACGGAACCCTGACAACCTCTCTGAGCACGACGAGATCTTTCTCTTTAGGAACCGGTATGAATGCATAGCCTTCCCGAGCTAGTAGCCGGTCCAGGGCCTGAATCACACCGCTATCCGTAAGCGGCCCCTCTAACTTAAATGAAAGAGGACCATGATTGGCTCCGCTGTCGCCCAACAAAACACGCTTTCCTGAATACTGTTCGTAAAGTTTAGCGAGCTCTAACAATTTAACTTTCGACCTCTCAATTGATGCCCCTTTAGCAACCGTGATCTTCTTTCTCTTTGCCTGGTCCTTTATCACCACTTTCTGTTCGAGTTTCGCCCCCTTCTTTCCCTGAGCCGACTTCGGCTCCGGAGCAACCTCAACATGCTTCCCAGAGATTGTGTGACCTCCAACGATAAGGGTCGCCAAAATCCCGGTGATCATTCTCAAATTTTTCATCTAGTTCTATTTGATTTGTTATTATTTCCTCCACGCTGAGCCTTCGGAATATACCTTCTCCTCGGACTCGCTTTAGTCTGACCATTGCCCCCCGAAGCATTGGGTCGCGAGCCCGGCATTGGCGGTGGCATCTGGGCTCGATTTGCTCTCCCATTCCTCCGATTTGCTTGACCCTTCCCCCCCGGCTTCAGCGCCGGAGGCGGCCCACTCTTTCTCAAGGCCAAAGTCGCAATATCATAACCAATCACCGCTTCGTGGGGTCCTTTCCTTAACCTAATTTCACTCTGAAAGAAACCTGGTTTCTTGTCTAACTTCACCAGCTGAAATCCCTCACGCTTGGCCTCCGCACTCCCCAAAGTAAATCGAAGGTCCCGATTCTTCTTATTCATGATCTTCACCTTTGGAAAAGTCCCAATCAAAACCCAATCATCTAGATCATTTTTTGTTTGAGGCCCAGGTGGGGGCGCCGGCTTCGGCTTATTTGTGATCAATGACTTCGTCGTGAGATGACTATACTTCGTCCAACTTTCTTTACGAGGAGGCTTCCCGGATAAAACACTAGTCAGCAGCACCCCACATAAAATCCAATTCCAATTCAATCTCGCTCTCATCACTCTAATACTCTTCTGTTTGCAAGGTCACAATTCCTTCAACTTCAAATTCACAGCGGATCGACTCTCCGTCCGGACGAGTCTCATACATCAATCGAGTCACCACCTGACGCTGCCCCGGGTCGGTGAGATCATGAACCCATGGCAAAACTTGCCTTTCCTTCCCATTTCGCATTCTCACTTTGACCCGAACACGATGAGAAAGCCCCTCTGGCAGAATATCCAATGGCGTAATCTCAATATCATCGACCGATATCCCCCGCCTTCTTCCCGAATTCCGGATCCTCGAGACGAATTCCTCAGAAACCGTTCTCGGATCTTTCGGGTCCTGCGCCGTGTCCTCCAGCCAACGAAAATCAGCCTCCATTGTATCAGCACTCATCAAATTAATCCTAGCCAATTCCTCTTCCTGAATCGCTTGCGCCTTAGCTCGTTCAGCCTTCTCATACGCTGGTCGATAAAGCTTGGCGTAGCCAACCACCGTGACGATCGCAAACAACGATACCAACAGAAATGTTAACAGAGCTTTTTCTCTTGAGTTCATCCTTTCTTATTCACGGTCCTTAACGGTTCCAACATAGACAAAACGATTACGCTTTGTTTTCTTGTCTCTAGTAAAATCATCCGGAACCCATTTAAATTTGGGGACCTGCCTTCCAAGCTCGTCAACGATTCCAATGCGGCGCCCCTCATGTTCATCCTCAACATACCCGTGCAACTCGACTCTGCGAGTGATCTTTCTTTCCTCGTCGTCACCAATCTGATTCACAACCACGACCTTGTTGAGGCGGAAAATACTGTCCTCCCGACTCCTGGAAAAAGGAAACACCTGAATCGCCTCACTAGCCACTCGAGTCACATAAAACTCGTCCCCCATCACCAATTCTAGATCTTTCAGTTCATTGATCTTCCGAGTTACCTCTGCCGCCTCACCCTTAATTCGGTTCGCCGCTAGCTGAGCCACCTTCGCTTCGTCCTGCACATTCTTCAGTTTCCAATACAAAAATCCCGCCAATCCCAAATACCCCAAAACTAAAGCCGTCACTAAAAACTGACGATTACGACGATTTTTCTTAGCCATCCTCTCTGCTCGAACATCCGCAGGCACCAAGCGGCTCGGTGGCGCCGGCCAAGTCGGATCTG